>CAZDTI010000017.1:0-12853 GCA_964508085.1 uncultured Saprospiraceae bacterium
TGGCCGCAGCTGACATCATCCGTTTCAAAAAAGAATGGGTAGAATTGATTATTCCGCTCACAATTATTTTTACAGCTTTGCATAATGTATTGCGTAACAAAGAAGTGGAGCAATCTACAGCCAAGGACAATTATCTTATGGCCTTAGGATTTGGATTTATTCATGGGATGGGTTTTTCGAACACGCTGAAGTCAATGTTGATGCCTGGAGAAGAGTCTAAATTTATAGAACAATTACTTGCTTTTAATATTGGTGTTGAAATTGGTCAACTAATTATTGTCGGAATTATATTAGCAGTGACCTATGTTGCGTTGAATATATTGAAGCTGCGACAACAAGATTGGAATTTATTTGTTTCAGGAGCAGCGGCTGGGATTGGGTTGATTTTGTTTTTGGAGCAGTTGTAATGCGATGGGTGTGGTAGGCGGTTTAATTGAGTTTTAACTTTTACAATATATGATCTTTTCTATTTTTATCAGCCTATTTTTATTCCTTTCGGGAAATTCGGCAGCGCATGAAATCCACATCAGTAAATGTCAGGTGGAGTACAGTGAAGCCGATAAGGCCATTCAGGTGACGATGCACATTTATCTAGATGACCTAGAGGAGATTCTCCGAAAGAAGGGAGCGGATAAGTTATTCATTTGTACAGAAAAAGAAACGGAAGGAGCAGATAAACATTTGATTGCTTACTTAAGAGAGCAGTTTCAAATAGAAGTAAATAACAAAGTTGCCGATTTTACTTTCATAGGAAAAGAACCTTCAGAAGATTTATTAGCTACTTGGTGCTATCTGGAATTTCCTAATATCGAAGAATTAAAAAACCTGACGATAGAAAACGAAGTGTTGATGGACTTATACGATGATCAGAAAAACATAGTGAGTGTGATGGCCCCAGGTAATCAACAAGGGTACTTTTTATTTGAAAAAGGGAGTGCTGTAGAGACAATGAGTTTTTAGACGGCGGAGGGTAGACGGGTTTACGATGGACGGTTCCTGCGACTTTAACCCTGTTCACCGCTTTCTAAACTTTAATACAATCAAGTGAACGAAATACTTAAGAAAATATTCATCCTTCCCATTCGCTTTTATCAGTTAGCGATCTCTCCGTTGTTGGGGCCGAAGTGCCGTTTTCAACCGACCTGCTCACAGTATGCTTTGGAGGCGATTATGGAATGGGGCGTACTTAAAGGAATGTGGTTGGGTATTCGACGCATATTCAAGTGTCACCCTTGGGGTCCACATGGGCACGATCCAGTGCCGGATAATCCAAAGCGAAAGAAAAGCAAGGGCGCGTGAAATTCTTAATTAGGATTACGTTCCCTTTGAAATACTACTTCAAAATTATAGGGATTATTCTAGTTTAAACTTTACAATTACTATGTGAGATATATCCACGAGTTCACCATTAATTTTTCCACCTCTGAACTATTTCATTTTGTCTTTGACAATTTATAGCGCCTCCTAATCACAGCCGGCTCCAATCCCTTTAATGACTTTCGAATTATATACTTACTTTTACAAAATACTAATAAAAACTATTTATAATTTATAGAGAAACAATGCAGCAACGTCCAAGAAGAAATAGAAAAGCAGCCGCCATCCGAGGGATGATTCGCGAAACTGATTTAAGTGTAGAACACCTTATATACCCTCTTTTTCTAGTGGAAGGAAAGAATGTAGCAGAAGAAATCTCTTCTCTGCCCGGTAATTTTCGTTGGTCGATTGATCGCTTGTTGAGAGAGATTGGAGCTTGCAGAAAACTAGGGCTGAAGAATTTTATCCTCTTCCCAGGAGTACCAGATCAATTAAAAGATAAGACGGCTACTTACAGTTATCATAAAGACAACTTCTATCTAAAAGCGGCCACCAAAATAAAAAAGAAATTTCCAGACATCTGCCTCATCAGTGATGTAGCGATGGATCCTTATAGTTCTGATGGACATGATGGTTTGGTAGGAGGAGGAAAGATTTTAAATGATGAGACCTTACCGATATTGGCGCAAATGTCCATTGCTCAAGCCGAAGCTGGTTTTGATATGCTGGGCCCTTCTGATATGATGGACGGCCGGATCGGTTATATCCGTGATGCACTGGATAACAGTGGATTTACAGATACAAGTATCATGGCTTATACTGCTAAGTACGCCAGTGCTTTTTACGGTCCATTCCGAGATGCACTGGATAGTGCACCCAAAGTTGATGAAGAGATTCCTGCGGATAAGAAGACTTATCAAATGGATCCAGCTAATAAAAGAGAAGCCTTGATCGAAGCAGAGTTGGACGAATTGGAAGGCGCTGATTTTATGATGGTGAAACCTGCACTACATTATTTAGATGTGATTCACTTGCTGAAAGAAAACACTTCTATACCAATTGCGGCTTATCATGTAAGTGGAGAATGTGCGATGTTGACAGCGGCTTGCCAAAATGGTTGGTTGGATTATGAGATAGCGATGCCAGAAGCGTTGATGAGTATTCGAAGGGCAGGAGCGGATGTGATTTTGACTTATTTTGCGAAGGATTGGGCGAAGCGGAATAAGAGGTAAGTCTAACGTGTTGAGTTTCGAATTATTAAACTACAAAAGCTTGCCCTGAGCCAGTCCTAATAACGCAGACAGACGAGCTTGTCGAATGGGAGTGCGATGTTTTTCTTTGTGAACTATGTAAAAAAAGCGAGCGAAGCTCGTCCTTCCGACCTTGTGGAGGAAAGCTTTTTCCTATGTGAGCTTTTGCGTTAGAGGACCCCGCCAGACTGGGACGGGCTGGTTTGTGTCCTATGTGTCTTTGTGTTTAAAAACCGCGTAAAAAGAGTCTCGCGTTTTGTAAAAGCCATTTACGGTTCTATCCGGAAGTAGATCTAGAGAGAGATCGACTAGACTTTTCTTACTAAGCAAAATCATACGCTCTCTTGAGTAAAGTTAGTAAAACTGTTGTTACATCCTGCTCATCTTTTATTCGGATATGATGAGCGAACTTCCCACCATAAAAAGTCGTTTTCTTAATCAAGACATGATCGATTTTTTCTTTATCGTAGAATTTGATATCCAATTCCTTAGACATCGGTCTTACAATCAACCAGGCTTTTTCTTTCGCAAAAACGATGGCCTTATTCGTCGCACCAACGCTGCAAGGGTCCCAATCGATAACACCAATCAACAAAGCATCGAAAGCCATTAAAAGATCATCGGGTTTTCCTTTGAATAAATCGTCTATTGTCGTCTTTACACAACTGTGGGATTGATTCGGAGATTTGAATGTTCGTTCGCAGTTTGGACAGATCCACATAAGATGGTGACTCTAAAATTTGATTATTTTAAAAGGGGTGGATAGGTGGATAGGGTTGATAGGGTGGATAGGTGGATGGGTAGATAGGTAGATGGGTTTTCCCTTGATACGTTACAAAACGTTTATACAGAATGTTTTAAAGAGCCTAGACCCTCTTTTTTCTTTTTTTAAGGTTTATCCCAAACTCGCGATAGTGGGAAGCCCATCTACCCATCCACCCTTATCTCTTCCCTCCAGCTCTCTTAATCTCCAAGACCTCAATCTCAAAAGCCAATACAGAATTCCCAGGAATCGAAATATTATCTTCCTCTATTGACCGTGGCCCGTAAGCTAATTTGGAAGGAACAATAATCCAACCTTTACTTCCTTTTTTGAAATAAGGTAACCCTTCTTCCCAGCCCTTGATGACTTTTCCTTTCCCTAAGGGGACCGTATATTTTCCTTGGTCGAAAACTGAACCATCGGTGAGGTAACCTTTGTACCTGACCTCTACAACATCGCCTTTTTTAGGCAAGTCTCCTTTTCCTTTTTTAGTAAGGGCGTAGCTGACTCCGCTGTCATCACGCTTTGCTTTTTTTATTTTATTGGAAATCAGATATTCCTGAATGATCTTTTTGTCTGCTTTAAATTGTCTTTCTTTCTCTTCCTCAAATTTCCGACGTTGCTTTTTTTCCATTTCTACTAAGTAGTCATCGTATTCCTCGAAAGTCAGAATATCTAACAATTCAATTTCAAAAAGCAAAGGTGTATTTGGAGGAACCAATCCTACGCCCTGACTACCATAAGCCATCTCCGCTGGAACGTACAAATTGCCTTTGCTTCCTACCGGAAATAATGGAATGCCATGTTCCCAACCTAAAATAACCTGTCGGTAACCCAACTGAAAAACAAAGGCTTCCTCCTCAGGAGATTCGTCAAAGACCTTCCCATTTAAAAGCATCCCCTTGAAGCGTACTTTTACATAGTCGCCAGATTTAGGTTGTTCGCCATTGCCATGATTCTCGATGTGGTAATAAACGCCTTTTTCGGAAATTTGAGCTTTGAGCTCATTGGCGTTGAGATATTCTTCTATGGTGATAATGGTATCTGTAGCACTTTGAAGTTGTTCGGCCTGACTTAGAAAAGAGAGGCTTAAAAAGAGTAAAAGAAGTGTATATTTCATATCTGAGTTTTTGTCTATAACTAACGGTAGTTTTGCTACATATACGATGCCGATTAGGGTATTGTTTTGGGGATTAACTTTTTGATAACGAAACTAAGAGTGAAATAAGGTCTAATCTAAAAGGATTTGTTTTGTAGGATAGATTTTCAAATTTACTTAATGTTCTGCTTAAAACAAAGGCCGTCGAGAGAGACAATGATTCAAACTTCCAAAAACACATCATGGACATACACAGCGGGTGGATCTCCCCTTTAGGGGCCGGGGGCAGCGCTTGCATTCCTAGCTAGTCATCATAACAATAAAACAATCTAATACTCCCCCCGGTCATCCCATTCCGGATGCCCGGTAATTTTCGGAAGCATTACCTTCGCATTAGTCAAACCACTGGTGTCGGTCAAAGTATGCATGAAAGCAACAAGATCAGATTGTTCTTGAACGGATAGATTTAAGTGATCCGGGGCCAGTGTTTGATTGTCTATATTGAGTCCCATTCCTACACCTCCGCCAAGGTTATAAAAGGTGACGACTTCTTCCAGTGTTTTGAAAAGACCGTTGTGCATGTAAGGAGCAGTGAGGCCGCTATTTCTAACGGTAACGGTTTTCATAGAATTTCTAAAGTGGTCGAAGTCCTCCTTCTTTTTACCATTTAGCCTTCTACCCAAATCCGTGTCCATTATCGGGTTTAAGGTGTCTAAACCCATGGTAATTCCCAGAACTTCAGATTCCATTTCCATGAAAAATGGTGGAACTAATCCACTGAAAGTCGGTGCGAAATGACAAGTGCCGCAGGCGGCCTTCCCCATGAAAACAGTAAAGCCACGTTTTGCATCCTCTGGATAATTTTCCGTTTCATTTCTTACATATTTGTCGAATTTACTATCGAAAGAAGTCAGAGAGTTTACGTAGGCCGCAATGGCATTGCTGATGGATCTTCGTTTAATTGGGTTTCTGGTCACCGCGCCATATTGCTCGTCGAATAGGGTTGCATAAGTATCTGATTGAGCAAGCCGTTTTGATATTTCGCGGAAGGTGAAATTGAATTCCAAGCTGTCTGATACGACATGTGCAATTTGCTGCTCCAGGTTATATTCACGTAAATCCCAGAAAAAACGAGTTGAGAATCCGGCATCAATTAAGGTCGGTGCATGTCGTTTAGTAAAAGTGTGTGCATTGTTGGTCTTGCTTTTTGGAAGTCCATCTGTGAATGCTTTTTTAGGGTCATGGCAAGAAGCACAGGACATATCTAAGTCTTTTGACAGAATAGGATCATAGAAGAGCATCTTTCCCAATTGGATGGTAACGGGATTGTCTAATGGGATAAAAGCAGAGTTGGAATAGAATTTAAGGTTTAGGAAATCCTCCTCAAATAGGTTCTCCGATTCAAAGTTTTGGGCATTGTATTTAAAGCCACCGATGGGTATTTTATTCGCTTTCTGAAAGTGAAAAATCTTTGCATAGAGGGGGTTGATAACTTCTTTTAGAAAAACCATTCTATCAAAACTGTCAAAGTCTGCATAGTCAGAGAGTAATTTTTTTCCTTTTTGAAAGAGCATTGTTACTTCATCGAATAAATCTTTCGCTTCTGGTTTTACATCATTGCCGAAACTTGCAAATGCGTTATTCATAGCCTCCATGCTTACTAAGGATTCTTGCATCGCATTTCCAGAACCTGGTGTATCGAATCCTGTGACGCCAAGGGTGAAAACACGAACCATGCCGGAACGAAGTGCTTGCATAGTACTGCGTTCCGTCAATCGAATATTGATATGACTGGCGGTGATTTTTTTTATTCGTTTTTCTAATTCGGTGGCTAGTTTTTTTATGTGGTCCAGTTCTGCAAAAGGTTCGTCGCTAAAAATTAATTCATCTAAGGTTTGCAAGCCATTTGGAGGGGTAAGGCCTGTCGGCGAAAAATCTTCATCCACTTTTGGCAATGGTGGGCCGTTGACGTAGATATAGTTATAAGCTGTTTTGTGATAGTCAAATAGGAATTCAATGCGTTTGAAGGCTAGTCTTGTTTTTATGATTTGTTCTTGTAGCTTTATGGGGTTGAAGGCTTGACGAGGTTGGTTAGCGAGGCTGGCTAAAGTGGCCACTTCGCTATTGAATTGCATGAAGTTGTTTTTGTAGATGGCGGAGAGTTCGTCTAATACTACATCGTCTGGCTCGTTGGAGGGCGTGAAACTCCAGGAGAGGGAGAGGGTGGTAGCGATGATTAATACAGAAGTAAAAAGCTTCATGTTTCTTAATTAAAAGTTCAAAAGTAGGTTTTAATGTTCTGTGAAAAAAGGAGATTTGTTTAGTTGTAAACGATAGATTATTCAATCCCATCTAACCAATTTGTCATCGTATCAAGAAAGCCATTACATCTATCCCATGGTAAGTTGTTGTCTTGAAATTCATAGAATCCTCCGGTATCTGCTTTGAACATATTATGGTTACAGTCATCAAAAGATTTGATCGTCAAATCGGTACTTTTGCCAAGAGTACTTTCATATAAAGATTTCGTTTTCTTCCAATCTACATTTTTGTCCTTTTCCCCAAAGAGCGCCAAAACAGGACATTCTACCTTGGATAAGATGGTATCAAAATTTTGTACATAAACGATCAAACCAGAAGCACTATCAAATTCTTGTTTCATAAAAGTTTTTTGGTAGGCATAGTAGCTTTCTTCCGTAATAACAGTCCCATTGTTAAATCGCAATAGAAACTTATTTTTTCTAAGATTCATGGTGGCATCCATGTAATTTTCGAAGCTTTCACCGGTGTAAGTCAGACGAACACCTTCCTTTAATTCACCTATTAATAGACGAATACTATCCTCTGAATGTCCGGTTATGCGTAAGTTCTCTTCAAATAAGTAGTTAAAATTTTCTTTGTCATCTACACCACTTACCGATATCCAAAACTTAATACCTTCATATTGATTAATAACAATTGGATTTATCCAACCAGCTCTACTGATTCCCCAAAGACTTATTTCGCTAGATCCAGGAATTTGCTTTTGTTTTAATCCTTCGATTGCTGCTATTACCTCTAATGCACTATTTTGAACAGGTTGGTTGTAATTGAAAGTACCACCGCTTTTACCGCAACCCATTTTGTCCCACATGTAAGTTGCATACCCTGATTTAACCAATGTCTCTCTTACGTCATAGTACCACTCTTGCTCCACGGCATTTGTACGCCCCGAGCCATGGACTAAAAGTACAACCCCTTTTGGGCTATTATTCGTGGGCATATTTAATACACCGTTCAACGTAATTCCGTCAAATTCGAATTCGAAAATATCTTTTTTCATTTGAGCCTTAGCGCCGAAGGTTGTCAAACATAATATTGTAAGTATCCAAAGCTTTTTCATAATCTATCTTTAATCACTTACTCCTCCAGCCAAGAAGCATACATCACATAGTTATTCGCAATTCGTTCAATCTGATCCTTAAACAACTCCGGGCTCAAATCCTTCACCCGTTTCGCAGGTACTCCCGCATAAACCCCACCAGATTTCAAATGCGCATTCTCCAACACAACAGCTCCAGCAGCGATTAATACATTCTCTTCCACCACCGCATTATCCATAACAATAGCGCCCATTCCTATTAGGACAGTATCTCCAACTTGGCAGCCATGAACCAACGCTCGATGACCGATGGAGACATTATTCCCAATGATGGTTTTTGTTTTTTCATAAGTACAATGAATCACTGCTCCATCCTGAATATTCACTTTATTGCCGATGCGAATGCTGTTGACATCTCCTCTGATTACCGCTTGAAACCAAACGCTACAATCGTCTCCCATGATGACGTCGCCGATAATAGTGGCGTTTTCAGCGATGTAGGTATTGTCGCCCCAGGAAGGGGAGTGTCCGCGGACGGGTTTTATTAGTGGCATTTCGTTGGTGGAATTAGTTTGTTTGTTTTAGAATCTCATGCGTTCCGCATTTCGGGGATTAAACCGCAAAGGGCGCGAAGGTGCGCAAAGGTTTCGCGAAGGAATATATTTAAGAATAGTAACGCATTTTAATGTAACCCTTTGCGAGACCTTTGCGTTTCTTAGCGTCCTTTGCGGTTCAAACCTCGGATCGGCTCCACACTATACCCCAACTTCCGTAACAATGCAATTACACCAATGCTCCCGCCCAGATGCCCAGCCCCCACCGCAAAGAAAGTCGGTTTCTGTCGCATCATTTTTTCAATGACCGGAATCCAATTTTCATTTCTATTTTTGAGAAATACATCCTCAAATTTTCCAATGCCTTCTTCATCTTCTTTAAACATAGTTTGCATCCCCACGATGTCTTGGTTTTTATAGAGTTCCACCATGAAGTCGAATTCGTTGCTGCCGCTGGTTTCTGCTTTCAGGCTTTCCATCAACATGTTCGCTTGATCTTGATAAGGGATGCTGTCAAAAACACTCATTTGGTATTCGATGGTTTCGAGGCCCGACATTTCTTTTTCTTGGTTTTGTGCCATTTCCATAAACTCCATTTCGTAAGAAACAATATCAGAGCTTGTAGAATCAGAACTATCGCCACCGCCCATCATATCACCAGAGGCCATCGTGGAAAGAAACATGGGTTTTACTTTTCTAAGCATAAACATTGGTAGTCCCATCCCTTCAAAATGATCTTTCACCATTTTATAATCTTCAGCACTTAATAATTTATCCAGTGTGATGCCGTCTTTCATGATGACTTGGCCAAGGAGTGAAAACAAGACTGAGAAATCATTCATCCTGTTCATATCTATTTCAAAAGCGACTTGGCCACTTTTGTCAAAAGCATTTTTGGTGTAGTCCGTCATGATGAAATCCTTTCTTTCAATCATGTGAATAGTACCGTAGAGGTAGGAAGTGTCTGTTAGCTCTTTTCCAGAAATGGACCAGAGTAAAGCATTTTCTGCTGCGGTAGGAGCGTAAGGGCTGACTTCTTTTTTAGGCTTCAATACATTGTTCACGGCATCGGAGGCGGTATCACTTATTTTCAAAGTGTCCTGAGCAGAAGTCGCGAAGGAAAGGAAGAAGCTAAAGCTAGTAAAGACTAGTATTTTTTTTAACATAATCGTGAAGGATTATAAAATTGATTTTGTGAAATATTTTTTGTTCTTCTTAGCTGGTTTGTTGTGTATTTTAGATCTACTCTTTTTACGTGTTTCTTTAACACAAAGTCACAAAGAGCACATAGTTCCCGACCGTATTAGGGCATGAAGAAATTTACTTGAAGTAAATTTTACAAAGCTCAACCAACTGAGCCAGCTCAACCAATTTTCAAAAATAACTTCAAGGTTAAAAGGCTATGCTTACATGATCTATGTAAAAAAGCGAAGCTATTTTTCTTTGAGAACTTTTACGAACCAAGCGCTTTGTGCCCGTCTGGCCGCCAGACAGGTTCTTTATGGCTTTGTGTTTAATTCCACAGTTAGTAGCGAATAGTCTCAGGTTAGGTACAGTAATCCTAAGATTAACAATCCGTCTCCTCTTTTAGTTTTAATTAGTCTGATCAATCGCCTCAACTATACTAAACAACATCCTCAAGTCCTCAAAAAACTCCTGAACCAAGCCGAAGTCTGTATTATTCTTAAAGATGCTCGGTTCCAAAATATCTTTCGGTTCTGTAACTCCGATGTAAACATTGTCAGCCATAAAAGAAAAGTATATAGCCTTATCCGTTTGGATTCGGAAGTCTGCCAAAGCGATTTGCATTTCTCGGTTCAGTGTCTTGTCAACATGTGCTTCCGAAGTAGCATAGGAGGTAAATAATTCCCGGAAGGATTCTACTTCCATATGGTGGTCAACATTTTTACCCCCGTATTTGACAAAGTTCTTAATCGCTTTTGATCGATACTGTTTCGTTTCCTTTGGCCATACTATAACGGCGCCCTCGGTGTGGGTATTGAATGAAGCATGTAAAAAAACGCCTCTGAACACCTCATCCAAGTCAGTTTTTACCCTTGACAAAGCTTTTACACTCAATTCACATAGCTCAAAGTCCAATTCTCCTATTTTCCCACTGATGAAATCTTCGCCTTTGTATTCTAAAATACGCGTTCCGTATAAGCCACTTTGCATGAAAACCTTCTTAGGAATCACCTTTTTGCTATCATAAGATAAGGTTCCAAAATTGGGATCATCATCGATAAAGTCAAGGATAAGATCAACGACATAGGGCTTGAAAGTGGATCGGAATTTTCGAATTCTATAAAGTAAATAAGTGGCCCAAAGACCGAGAGGAATCATTAAAACGAGAGCAAAGGTGAAATCGCCAAGATAAATGTCCAAGCCAATCATAGCTATTAGAAGTAGAAGGGACAATACAAAAAGCCAAAGTAATTGCTTTCGTTTCAATTCCATGCGCACCAATTCTGGATAGATGGTGTGATCGTAGAAAGAGCGAAATTCGGCTAGTCCTTGCATGGATGTTTTGTTTTGAAGTGGGTAGATGGGGTGGATGAGGTGGATGGGGTAGATGAGGTTTCCTCCAATATGTGTGATTTTACGCTAGTTGGAAACCTCATCTACCTCATCTGGCCCATTACCTCATCTGCCAATTCTCGAAGAGCTATTTTTCATAGTAAGTACAAAAAAGCCCACTTCAAATTTCGCAAAAACGAATTTCTAAAGTGGGCATTTAATTTTAATTATGTAATTCTAAAATTACACTATTTGCTTCTTATGGAGGTGCTTTTAATCAATGGTTACTTCACCGTTATCGGATTCGTATTCATTGATAAATTTAGCAACAACCTCTCCGACAACATCCTTGAGGAACAATTGTCTTTGCTTAGCGATGCGCTTTAGTTTCTTCAATTTTTCTTTGTCAAAAACAAAAGACACACGTTTTGTAGGAGATTCGTATTCCAGAATAGCTTCGTCAGAAGTTTGTCTGAGGAGTAGGTCTAGCCCACTGCCACCTGGAGTACTCACTCTGCGTCGAACACGAACTGGCTTGTCTTCTGGAGACGCCTTTCGTTCTCGGCTTATAATCTTTTCGGGTTGAGGTGAAGGCTTTTCTTCGATGGCTTTGACTTCTTCGGTTGCCTGGCTTTCGCTGAGCACTGCTTCTTCGAAGGTGTCGGTCAGAGCATCACGGAAGAGCGATTCCAAATCCGACGTAAAGTTTTTTGACGTCGCTTTAGGCTCTTTTACCGTTTTTCTGACCTTTCTACCGTATCGCTTGCGCTTCGGAGTAGATTTGGCTTCAGGCACTATCTCTGGTTCTTTTTCCAAAGGAAGTACTTCCACCTGATCTTCAGCGACGCCCATTTCGATCTCTTCTGCAGAAACACCGAATATGCTTTCAAACCCGCTGATAAATGATTTCATAATGATAAAATAATTACACGGAATAAAATCCGTAGTTGCTTAAGACACTTGTTCAAAAATGGAACAAGTAATAATTCAGCTTTTGAGGACAAGAACAATTAAAGGGTTACTTCAATTTCTTCTTCTGCAGAAGCAGTGTTAGAAACCGGCGTTTCGGCAACTGCCGGCTTTACGGTTCTTTTTACAAAAGTAGTAGCAGTAGGAACTTCATGTCCTGTACGCTCCAGAATTTCTCTACATAAGCTGAGGTAGTCCTTAGCGCCATTACTGTTTTTGTTGTAGCTGAAAATATCCTGACGTTGAGCCGGAGCTTCTGCCAAAGCGATATTATTTCTAATAAGTGTCTTAAACACTTTATCTCCAAAGTATTTCTTAATGGTGTCAACCACATCACGATTCAATACTTTACGAGAGTCGTACATGGTAGCAATCACACCACCAATTTCCAATTTCTTATTCAAACGGAAACGTACTTTATCAATAACCTGCTTCATTTTCGCCAATCCTTGCAATGCGAGGAACTGCGTCTGAAGTGGGATGTATACATAGTCGGAACTAGTCAAAGCATTTAGCGTCAACAAGCCAAGAGAAGGAGGGCAATCCAAGATGATAAAATCATAATCGTTCTGAACCGGTTCGAATAATTCTCTAAGAATGTATTCCCGACCTGCTTCGTTAATCAATTCCATCTCTGCCCCAGAAAGGTCTAGAGAAGAAGTAACTACGTCGAAACCTTCCTTATAGTTGAAAGGAATCAATTCCGATTCGCCGCGAAGCGCTTCGTAAATGGTAAATTTTTGTCGAGGAATGCCAAGTGAGAGACCTACATTGGCTTGGGCGTCAAGGTCTATCAAAAGAACCTGTTTGCCTAGTTGAGCCAGACCGGCTGCGATGTTGATTGCGCTAGTAGTTTTACCTACACCACCCTTGTGGTTTAGCAAAGATATTATCTTTCCCATCGGTATGTTTTTAGTGTTTCGTTAGTGAATAAAATCCTTCTGTAAAACCGGCGTGCCAGTTTGTACAAAAGTATGATTTTTAAGGATATATAAAAATTTTGAGTCAAAATAATTGCTATTT
>CAZDTI010000017.1:12953-15293 GCA_964508085.1 uncultured Saprospiraceae bacterium
GTTTTCGATGGAGAGGCAAAATATTATTACCGTGATGGGAGAATAAGAAGTATAGGTAACTGGAAAGGATTTGACCAAGTTGGTATCTGGAAAAATTATAATGAACTTGGAGAGTTAGAGTCTATTAGAGCATTTAATGAAAGCGGCAAACTAATTAGAGAAGAAAAAATAGACAGAAAATGAACGATCTAAAAATAGATAATAAACTAAATGAAATAATAAAAGAAATAAAAGCTTAGAAGAAGAGTCTCCTCAAAAACGCAGAACAAATTCAATCGCGCTTTGAGGAGACTTCAGTCTGTCAAAAGGCATAAAAACGGCTGTGCAAAAACAAAAAAAGGGGATTGTTGAAGTTTCGTTTCGTTTGGTTTGTTGGATTAAAAGGGAGGAAAGGAAGAGGATTCACTACCGGGGTACAATTTGTACCCCACTTGCTTTTAAATCCATAGGGTTGGAAATTTTCCCCAACAGGAGGTATAATGATAAAGGAAACTTGATATTGAATATTCTCAAAGGGTAGGGGCAAACTGCCTCCCCTCTTTTCAGAAATAGGCAAAGTAAACTCTGTGGATATCTACGAAACTCAAAAGAAGGAAAGGTGCGAATTAAGCTACCATGCTTAAAGCGTTCTGCTCGCGAATTAAGGGATTTGAAGTTGCAGTTGAGGTTGCATTTGAAGTTGAAAACACCCTCCTAATCCTCCGGGGCCAACTTCACCTCCAATCCATCTAACTCCTCTGTCAAATGAATCTGGCAACCCAAGCGACTATTTTCCTCCACATAAAAGGCCTCTGATAGCATGGCTTCCTCATCATCCGACTGCTCCGGCAATTCATGCGCCGACATAACATAACACTGGCAAGAAGCACACATTGCCATCCCACCACAAGTCCCAGCCACCGGCAACTCATAAGCCTTACAGATTTCCATAAGGTTCATGTTCATATCTGTAGGTGCTTCCAGCTCATGGACAACCCCTTCTCGGTCGGTTACTTTTATTTTGATGTCTGACATAGATTTTTGTTTGGCGGCGTTTCGCTTGCTAGTGTGTTTTTAACCGCGAAGGTCGCTAAGAACGCTAAGGTTTCGCAAAGGTTATAAAGAAGGATGCGTTTGTATTGTTATGAACTTAAAGTTAATCCAACTTTTTAACCACCGCCTTCTCTGCCTCCTTCCGACTTCCATCAAAACCATTAATACCCGAAACCGTCGTATACTTCATAACATACTTCTTTCCCGGATTAATAATCTTATAAGCAGCTTGGCACATAATCGTCGCCTCATGAAAACCACAAAGGATCAACTTCAATTTCCCTGGATAAGTATTCACATCACCAATGGCAAAAACGCCAGGGATGTTTGTTTGATAGTCTAAAGCATTGTTGACAACGATGGCGTTTTTCTCGATTTCCAAACCCCAGTCGCCAATGGGACCAAGTTTTGGTGTAAGACCGAAGAGTGGAATGAAAGCATCTGTTTCCATTTCAAAAGTTTCGTCTTCTCTTTTTACAGAAATGGATTTCAAAACACCGTTTCCGTTCAAGCCTACTACTTCTGCAGGTGTAATGATTTCGATTTTTCCAGCTTTTCTTAGTTCGATGGCTTTTTCGACAGAATCTAGTGCTCCCCGAAATTCATTTCTACGGTGGATGAGCGTAACACTAGACGCGACATCGGTCAAGAAAATACTCCAGTCCAATGCTGAATCTCCACCACCTGCAATAATGACTTTTTTATCTCGGTAAACCTCAGGATCTTTTATGATGTAGGAAAGACCTTTATCTTCAAATTGTCCAAGATTTTCCAGCTTGGGCTTACGTGGTTCAAAACAACCCAAGCCGCCAGCAATGGCCACTACAGGAGCATGATGTTTAGTGCCTTTGTTGGTGGTGACAATGAAAGTACCGTCTTCCAGTTTTTCAATCGTCTCCGCTCTTTCTCCTAAGGTGAAGCCAGGTTGGAATTGTTTGCCTTGTTCAATTAAATTATCCACAAGTTCACCTGCCATGATTTCTGGGAAACCAGGGATGTCAAAAATAGGTTTCTTCGGATAGATCTCAGCACATTGCCCACCAGGGATCGGAAGTGCGTCAATTAAGTGTGTACGCAACTTTAGCAATCCCGCTTCAAAAACGGTGAATAATCCGGTAGGTCCGGCTCCAATTATTAATATATCTGTCTTAATCATTTTTTGTTTTTCTAAATTCGCTGCAAAGATAGCTCCCTTGGTTTAAAAAGGGGCTGATTAGTTGTTTTTTTTGAAAGGTAGATGGGGGAGATAGGTAGATGGGTTCTCTTAATACGCAAAACTCGCGTTAGTGGGAAACCCATCCACCCATC
>CAZDTI010000017.1:15393-41540 GCA_964508085.1 uncultured Saprospiraceae bacterium
AAGTTTACCGTATCAAAGATTCTGTCACCTCATTCAAAACCTTCACTTTCTTTTCAAAATCCCCTTTTATCGTTTTTCTAAATGCGTTTAAATTTTCTACCAAACGATTGATGTCCTCTGGAAGTACTTCCTCAAAAAACTGCCGGAGTCGTTTGGCTGTAGTTGGCGATTTTCCATTCGTAGAAATCGCGATCTTTACATGCCCTTTGGTGACGATTCCACCCATGTAAAAGTCACAAAAAGGAGGATTGTCGGCTACGTTTACTAATATGTTTTTAGAACGGCAATTGTAGTAGATTTGTTCATTTACAGGGACATTATCAGTGGCGGCAATCACGATGTGCTTTTGATCCAAGTATTTTTGGTGATATTTATCATCAATGCACTTTACGCTTTTGTCTTTAAGAAAATCCAGCGTTTCCTCCCGGAAAAATGGAGCCACCATTTCTACCTCCGCATCAGGGCTTGATTTCAATAAAAAAGTCAGTTTTTCCAGTGCCACAAAGCCACCACCAACAATCAATATTTTCAATTGATGGGGTTTCAAAAAAATGGGATATAGGTTATTTCTATCGTTCATAATGTCTTTTGTTTTTTGAGGGAATGAATGATTGTTGTAAAGCGATGTGTTGGACTTCTTTTAATTTTGATCGGTGGTTAACTACAGTTCCAAGAACGATGACTGCGGGGTTTGACAAACCATATTTCTCCACTTCTCCTTCAATGGTCTCCACCGTACCTGTAGCAATTTTTTCGTGCAGCGTTGTTCCATTTTGAATGATGGCTACGGGAAGGTTTTTCTTCCCCGCAAGTTTGAATAATTCCACTATTTGTGGAAGTTTGCTCATCCCCATCAAAATAACAACCGTAGCAGTTGATTGACTCGCTAGAGCAACGTCCTTAGATAGTGTTCGGTTCTTTGTGGTGCCTGTAATGACCCAGAAGCTTTCTGAAGACCCTCTTTTTGTTAACGGAATGTTTTGTAAAGCCGGGACGGATAGTGAAGAAGAAATTCCTGGGACAACGGCCGTTTCTAAACCATGATGTGAAGCATATTCCATTTCTTCGGCGCCTCTTCCAAAAACAAAAGAGTCCCCTCCTTTTAATCGCACAACATGTCCATGCGCAAATGCTTTTTGAACAATCATCTCGTTTATTTCATCCTGGCTATAGCGTTGATATCCTCTTCTCTTTCCAACAAAAATATGTTGAGCCTGAGGAGCATGTTTCAGTAGCATCGGATTGACAAGCGCATCATATAATACTATGTTCGCCTTTTGTAAAACTTTCACTGCCTTTAAAGTGATGAGGTCTTCGTCGCCCGGACCGGCTCCGATTACGGTTAATTTTGGTGTGGAATTATACATTGTCTAATTGATTTTTACGGTAATTTTCAATAGTATTTAAAAAGGCGATTGCTTGTTCGATATAGGTTTTAGCGAAAGCTTCTGTAGGTTCATTTTCTTTGATTTGGAAAACGACGGCTGCAAATGTTTTTGATAAGTTTATCTTTTGTGTTGCTACAAAGAGTTCATCGAATTGCTTGACGATTCCAGCCTGTGTATTGGTTTTTGCGTTTTCAGCAGTTAACAATGCTTTTGCACCGTTGATAAAAGAAGAGTACGTATGATAGATTGCATCAGACCATCTTTTTTCTTTGATGGCGTCATAAGCAAATGTGGTCTTTTCTTCTGCCTCTAAGAATAGAGTTTGTACCAAGTCTATAACAACACCTGCACATTCTCCTACACCGATCGCCTTGACGTACTGTTCTCCGTTACCCCAATCAATGAAATCATCTTGAACAAGGTTTTCAATGTTGGCCAATGGCTTTAATAATTCATAAAAATACTTCTCGCCTTTAGCATCATAATAAGCCAGGAAAGACTGACCATTGGCATTTGATTCAAAATCATTGAGTAAAAAACGAAGTGCTTCAGGACCTCTTTTACTAGGCAATTTTATAACCTTATCTGCAAATCTTCCTTTGCCATCTCCAAGAGAACCACCACCGAGTAAAACCTGAAGGGCAGGAGCGACTAATTTGTTTTTTGTTCGGATAGACATGCCCTGAAAGCCAATGTGTGCCATGTTGTGTTGCCCACAGGCATTCATACAGCCACTTATTTTGATGATGATATTTTTGTTGTTAATATAATCTGGATACTCACTTGCTAAAACACGTTCCAGTTCCTCAGCGATTCCAGTACTACTTGCTATTCCAAGGTTGCAGGTGTCTGTGCCAGGGCAAGCAGTTATGTCGATAGTGGCGTTATATCCCGGATTGGCGAATCCCAGTTTTTGTAGTTCCTGATAGAAAAAAGGAAGGTACTCTTCTTTTACATTTCTGATAACAATGTTCTGACGGATGGTAAATCGTAATTCATTGGTTCCCCATTTTTGAATCAACTCCGCTAACTGCCGTGCTTTTTTAGTAGAGAAATCACCTAGGAATACTCTTACGCCAATGGCAAATAACCCTTTTTGTTTTTGAGTAATGACATTGGTCAACCTCCAATGATCATAAGCTTTTTGGTCCGCGATACTAGTAGTTGGCGCTTCTTCCTTTGGCAAAAGAGAATAGAGGTCTTCTTCAAAAGGTTCGATAGTAACCGTCTGATGAGATAAAGCTTTTTGTTCCTCTTCCACCAAAGCCATGAAGCCATCAAGTCCTAAGTTTTTTACCAAGAACTTCATACGTGCTTTTAGCCTTTTGGAACGTTCGCCATGACGATCAAAAACGCGTAGAATCGCTTCCGTCGTTGGAATGAGTTTGTCCACTGGTAAAAAATCGTACAACAAATCTGCATGACGTGGTTGAGAACCCAGGCCACCAGCCAGCATTACTTTGAAACCATGTTGCCCATCTTTTATTTTTGGAATAAAACCCAAATCGTGGATGTAACTCAAGGCCGTATCTTCATCACTTGAAGAAAAAGAAATTTTAAACTTTCGTCCCATCTCCTGACAAATGGGATTACGTAAGAAAAATTGAAAAACGGAATGTGCATAAGGGGTAACATCAAAAGGCTCTTTAGGGTCAATACCAGCAGTTGCACTCGCTGTTACATTTCTAACCGTATTTCCACAAGCCTCTCGCAAAGTAACATCGTCTTTTTCGAGCTCCGCCCAAAGTTCAGGGGTACGATCAAGGCTCACGTAATGAATCTGAATATCTTGACGAGTGGTGATGTGCAATTTTCCAGTAGAATATTCATCGGCTACATTAGAAATACGAAGGAGTTGTTCGCCAGTGACTTTTCCGTAGGGTAATTTGATGCGAATCATTTGTACCCCTGCTTGTCGTTGGCCATAGACTCCTCTGGCCAGACGTAGCGATCTAAAACGCTCTTCGTCTACCTTGCCTTCTTTGAACAAGCGGATCTTTTTCTCTAACTCTATGATGTCTTTTTCGACGCGTTCATTTTCGAACTCTGATCTGAAACTTTGCATTTGATTTTAATTTTAATTGTGATTTTGTTTTTTAGTAATTCGAAAATTTATACTACTCTTGCTAATCGTTAGAATCGCTCCTAGTCCACTTGAACTATGTTATAGTGTGTTTGGTGATCGCAAAGCTCGCCAAGTGCGCAAAGCTCTGATGCTGCGATAATGAATATTTAGAGTATCTCTTTATCCATTTTATTATATTAAGTTTTACAGATGTTACGTTCCAAGTGCTTTGCGAGCTTAGCGCCCTTTGCGCTCCCAAAGACGCCTCAATAAACTCCTGAGGTTTTGTAACACGAATCACTTTTTTACTCTTTTGAAGTTTAACTCAAAAAACCAACTCCTGCAGTCGTATTTGTCTGCGCATCAATAAGGATGAAAGCGCCATTGGCTCGGTTCTCTTTGTAACTGTCAAAATAGATGGCTTTGTTAAGGCGAAGCTTTACCTGCCCAATTTCATTTAAGGAAAGTGAACCGCTAGTTTTCGTTTCGGTGTAGTCGCTAAAGTCCGTTGGAATGCTGTAGCTGATGTCCGAAATCTTTGCGATGACATTATTGCTGTTGTGCTGAAGTATATATTTTGTACCTTCTGTAAGATTTTTGTTATCCATCCAGCAAATGGTGGCGTTGATCTCTTTTTCTATTTTAGGAACTTCCGCTGATTTTACAAGCATGTCTCCTCTGCTTACATTAATGTCATCGTTTAATGTGATAACAACAGAATCTCCCGCGTTGGCTTCATTTAATTCCTTTTCAAAAAAGTGAATACTTT
The DNA here is from genome assembly GCA_964508085.1 of uncultured Saprospiraceae bacterium. GTDB lineage: Bacteria > Bacteroidota > Bacteroidia > Chitinophagales > Saprospiraceae > CALGLS01. The sequence goes on from CAZDTI010000017.1 coordinate 19,616, forward strand.
TAATCGTCGATTTTTGCAAAGACGGAAGCACTGTGATTTCATCATTTACTTTTAAGTTATTGCCATATACTTTTCCAGCATAACCTCTGAAATCATGGAACGCTTCACTTTTTGGACGGATAACTGTTTGAACTGGAAAGCGGGCCTGTGCTTCTTCCTTGACGGAAGTAATATCAATGGATTCTAATTTTTCCAGAATTGTTTCGCCTTTATACCAAGGTGTTTTTGAACTAGACTTGGCTACATTGTCTCCATGCAGAGCGCTAACAGGTACGTAGGTTATCTGCTCCGGAGCATAATCACTTTTAGCCGTTAGTTCTTGAAAGTCATTTTTAATTTGCTCAAAAGTAGTTTGAGAAAAACCGACCAAATCCATTTTGTTAATAGCGACAATGATGTGTTTTACCCGCAAAAGATTGTTGATAAAGAAGTGTCGATAAGTTTGTTCAATTACGCCTTTTCTGGCATCAATCAAAATAATGGAAGCTTGAGAAGTGGAAGCCCCCGTAACCATATTTCGAGTATATTCAATGTGCCCTGGGGTATCAGCAATAATGTAACTCTTGTGTTGAGTCGAAAAGTAAATGTGAGCTACATCAATGGTAATTCCTTGTTCGCGTTCAGCGACTAAGCCGTCAGTTGCAAAGGAGAAATCCAGATAATCGTAACCTCGTTGTTCGCTGCTTTTTTTGATGGCTTCCAGTTTATCGTCAGTCAAAGATTCCGTATCATAAAGGAGCCTGCCGATTAAAGTACTCTTGCCATCGTCTACAGATCCTGCGGTTGCTATTTTTAAAACGTCCATTTTTTTTATTTATATTAATTTGAAAGTATTGTTTTTTTAGAGGGTAGATGGGTGATAGGTGGATAGGTAGATGGGTTTCCTTCTAACGTAAAAAACTGCGAAAGAAGGAGACCCATCCACCCATCTCCCATCTACCCATCTCCCAACTTCCTAAAAATAACCAACTTGTTTTCGTTTTTCCATTGCAGCTTCAGATCGTTTGTCGTCAATTCGGGCTCCTCTTTCAGAAATGGAAGACTGCCGAATTTCTTGTACTATTTCAGCAATGGTAGTGGCCTGAGAAGCTACAGCAGCGGTACAGGTCATATCGCCAACGGTTCGGAAGCGTACGGTTTTTACTTCTACCTTTTCGTTGTCTTCTTTGTATACAAAAGGAGAACGGCTCCAGATAAGGCCATCTCTAACAAAGATTTCCCGTTGATGTGCAAAATAGATCGATGGAATTTCAATGCCTTCTTTTTCAATGTAGGACCAGACGTCCAGTTCCGTCCAGTTGGAGATTGGGAAAACCCGTACGTTTTGTCCCAGATCAATCTTTCCATTTAGCAAATCGAATAGTTCTGGGCGTTGGTTTTTTTCATCCCACTGGCCAAAGTCATCTCTTACGGAGAAAATACGTTCTTTAGCTCTGGCCTTTTCTTCATCTCTACGAGCACCGCCAATACAAGCATCAAATTTGAACTCTTCAATAGCATCTAATAAGGTGGTAGTCTGTAGTGCATTTCTGCTGGAGTATTTTCCAGTTTCCTCTTTTACCTTCCCCGCGTCTATAGAATCCTGTACATTTTTCACAATCAATTTTAACCCCAACTCCTTAACCAACCGGTCTCTAAACTCAATAGTCTCTGGGAAATTATGTCCTGTATCAATATGCATCAAGGGAAAAGGAATACGAGCCGGATAAAACGCTTTCTGCGCTAAACGTACTAAAGTAATAGAGTCTTTACCACCTGAGAAAAGCAATACTGGATTGTTGAACTGAGCGACTACTTCTCTGAAAATATGGATTGCTTCACTTTCTAAATTGTAATTCATAGTACTTGATTTAAAGGGTTGGAGAATAGGATTTAATTGGAAAGTTTAAATATGAAGACCACATTCACGATTATGTAGTACTTTTGTTGGGTCGAAGTATTTTGTTTCGTTGGGTAGGTTGTTTTTTGCAAGGTAGTTTGCCAGTTGTTGGTCGGTCCAATTGTAAAAAGGGCTGACTTTTAAAATGCCATCTTTACTAAAACTTAAAATATCTAGGCTGTCTCTCCAAGCCGTTTGCCCTTTCCTGATATTAGTAAACCAGAGATCAGGACTGTGCTTTTGCATTGCTCTTCGGAACGGTTCTAATTTTACTTGTTCTGTAAAAACTTTATGGTTTGGATCATCTACTTTTGGAATGCCACCGAATAAGGTGTCTCGTTGAGAAGTTGTTTGTAAAGGGACGTAAGTATGAAGACGTAATTGTAATGTTTCCTTTAGTTGTTCTGCGTGTAAATAGGTGAACGAAGTATTGTATCCCGTGTCACACCAAATCACATCGATATCATTTTTTACAGCGGTTACCAGTTTTAATATAGAAGCAGAGTAGGGACCAAAGTTGGTGGTCACTACTGGCTTTTTAGCAATTTTAATGGCCCAGTCTGCAATTTCAGAAGGCGTTTTTTGTTGCAACACTTTATTGAATGCTTCGATATTTTCTTTTGTTACTTTCATCTTAAGATTGTTTGCCGTAAGTAATGTAATTCCAGATTCTTTCATGGAAAAAGTATAAGATCATTTTTGTTATTAACTCAATAGCTCCAATAGAAAAAGCAAAACGTAAGGTTCCTGTTATAAACCAGGAAATTAAAATGGTATCAATGGTCCCTATTGCTCGCCAGCTAATTGTTTTTATCAAACTCCTTTTGGTTGATTCCGGATAAAGCCTCTTTACTTTGTTCTTTTTAGAAAAGCTTTTACTTATTTCTGAAAGGGCCTTATCCATTATCATTAGAAGGGAATATGTTAAAATATATAAATCCTATCGGTTTAGTAGGGTAATAAAACAAATCTAATGACTTTTCAAGAGAAATGAAAGGGGCGGAGTGTTAAATCCTAGTGAATCAGTAGGGATTTAAAAGAAAAGACCTTTCTGCATTAAAGTGTATTGTTTTGCAAAATGAGCTATATGCAAAATTAAGAGTGGTGGAGGGTTCGGTTTTTTAGTAGAAAAAACTATTTATAGTGGGAAATAAAGAAGAATCTAAAGGAGAAGGAAGGCAGGAAAAATATTTATTTATTTTTAAAGAAAAGGGATCCAAGGCAATATTTATCGTTAATCTACAAAATCAGCGAGCGTATTTTTTTCTAGAATTGCGAGTGTGTTATCTCGAATTTGAATCATCAGTTTATGGACACTACAACTGGCCTCATCTGGGCAATCGCTACATTTTTCATAAAAATTGAGACTGACACAGGGCACCATGGCTATTGGTCCTTCGAGTATTCTATAGATGGTAGCGACTTTAATAGTCTTAGGATCTTTTAATAGATAATAACCTCCTCCTTTACCTTTTTTAGAACCGAGAAAACCCGCTTTCCTCAGACTCAGCAAAATACTTTCTAAAAATTTTTGCGAAATATTTTCGCTTTCAGCAATGGTAGAAATAGAAACCAAGTTACCTTTCTCCTGTTTGGAAAGAAAGGCCAATGCTTTCAATCCGTATTTTGTTTTTTTTGAAATCATTATGCTGAGTTAAGAAGTAGTATGTCTCCGTTTCAAAACGTGGAATAACCAGATTGGACCGAATCCAAATGATTAATTTAAGTATCTCTACTATGTTGTTTTCCTGAAACTTAAATACAAATATACTTCCTTTACTCAAAAGGTCCTGATTATTGTCATTTTTCACACGAACTGATTGCAGTGGACTTCATAAGATGGCCTTCAAACCCCTCTTATGAACTTCTCTTAAACAGCCTACAAACTGAGCGATTTGAAGCCCGCCCGTTCCGGTACGGACTGGTTGAGTTTGAGATTGCGCTTGAGGTTGAAAAATATCAGCCTTGAAGGCAGGTTCAATCTCCATACATCAACTCTTCACCCTTCGTTGTTCATTATCAGAACCAGAACTGTTGTACTTTTTCTTAGTCGAAGTATTTTTACCAAAACGATAAGAAAAGTTAATAGCTACATTTCGAGAATCAAATTTACTATTCCAATCCGCATCTGTTCGTTGTAAATTATTGATAATGCCATCACCTCTTCTGGTATACAAAATATCATTAACGGCCAGTTTAATATTTCCTTTACCATCCAATATTTTCTTTTGTAGACCAAAATTGATCAGACCATAGCTCTTGACAATTAACTGACCGGAAATAATATCACTGATATATCTACCGCTGATCTGAAGTCCCCAACCTTTTCCTAATTGAAAATTATTGGTCATTGAAAAATAATAATAATTGTCGTTGACATCTAATTGCTCGGTATACAGTTGACTTTTGAATCTCAAATGCCCAACCTCCCCATAGGTGTTGATCCTATACCAGGGCGTAACAGGTAGAGAAGCATCCACGGACAAAGTAAGGCTTTGACTACTAGCCAGATTGCCCGGTCGGCTATAATAAACTTCGTCCCTAATTTCTAGGGTCTCACTAATGTTGTCTGTCGTTTTTGAATAATTAATAGCAGTATTAAGAATGCCTTTATAAGAATGAGATAAAGACAGGTTATGAGAGAAGGTAGGTAGTAAATCCGGATTGCCACCATAAAATGTAAAACGATCAAATGGGCTGATAAAAGGATTCAAGTCTTGGAAATATGGTCGGTTTATTCGGCGACCATAAGAAAAAGTAAGACTATTGTTACCCGTAGAGTCTAAAGGCGTGGAGGCATAGAAGGTTGAGAACAAAGAAGTATAGGTTCTGGTGAAGCTACTATCTGGTTTTTGGACGTTTCCCAATTGGTTCCCTTTTAGATTTGTAGTCTCTGCTCGAAGCCCTGCTTGAATACGGAGCTTTCCAAATGATCGATTGTAATTGAGGTAAGCAGCATTGATCCACTCATCATATAAAAATTGATTACTTAACTCATAGTCCGGTGTGGTAACGCCATCAACGGTATTAGAATAAATGGCTTCATTATCTGTCTTAGTAAATGCTGTTTTTAGTCCTGCTTCTATCTTCGTTCCATCTTTAAATGGCTTTTCAAAATCGGTCTTCGCAGCGTAAATATCAATTGTAGAAGGAATGTCTCCCTTGATTTGATCGGCATAAGTCAATTCATCGGATGGATTGTAAATGAAATTTTTAAAGTCTTGAATATTACCAGAGTTGTACCGCAAAAAATCTGCATCAAAAGAAATAGTACTCCCCAAAGTATCAATAAGGTAGCGGACATAACCATTGTAGATTCCATTGCTAAAAGTACTTTCGCCTAAATTGTCCGCAATAACTCTTTGACTTAATTGTTCATTCGCATCGCTGATAAGGGAAGTATTTTCATTGTCTCTTGTCGTGGGAGAATCAACAACCTTATACGAAAATCCAACGGTCGTTTTATCATTGGGGTAAAGGTCTACACCTACTTTAGCATTGAAGTATTTACCTTCTCTCTTGTTGTAAGTGTTTTGTGAAAAAGAAGAAGTAGTTTCATTGTTATCATCTTTGTAGTAGCGATTGATATTCAAATCCTGAAAGGAATTATAAAAGCCGCCGTAGATATTGGTATAGAAACTTACTTTGTTTTTATTGAAGTTGAGATTTAGACTATTGTTACTATTGGTATACTGTCCTTGTCGGAGACCAAGTGAAACATTGCCATGGAAACCTAGTAATTTATTTCGTTTCAGAATAATATTGATGACACCCGAATTTCCAGCTGCCTCGTATTTGGCTGGCGGGTTTTCCATTATTTCAATGCGCTGGACACTTCCGGCAGGTAAGGAACGAAGGTAGTTTTCTAACTCTGTTCCCGAAAGGTAAGAGGGTTTATCATTAATGAAAACAGTAACACCAGAGCGCCCTTTTAGCATTAGCGAACCATCACTGTCCACAACAATGCCCGGAGCTCTTTCCAATGCTTCAAGTGCATTGCTCCCTGAATTAGAAATCAAAGCGCCTGGGTTGATCACGGTTCGATCTATTTTTCTTTCGATGTAAGGCGTTTTTGCTTTTACGGTAACAGCCTCCAAGAGGTTAGCATCGGTTGAAATTTCTATTGTTGGAAGTAACTTCTTTGGTTCGGAAGCGGAAAGTTGCAAGGTTTGTTTGTGTTCTTTGTAACCTAATAAATTAATTTGTAAGCGATAATTTCCTTCCGCTACTTTCGTCATCACAAATGATCCATCTTCATCAGAATAGCACGATTTGACAAAGGAAGAATCTGAAAAATTGAACAAAGAGACTAAGGCCAGGTCTACTCCTTTTTGTTTCTCATCGAGTACTTTTCCAGATAAGTCAATTGTAGACTGCGCATTTATTTGACAAATGGAAAATAGTAGAATTAATGTTAGAACTGAGTTCAAAATTGTCCTGTTGAATAAAGTAGACAAAGTGATTTTTTTGTGGGTGTAAGGAGTCATTAGAATGTTTTTATAACTAAAATACTTGTAAAGTTGTTAACGGCATAGCAATTCCAACCAGAACATTTGTTCTTTTAGATGCTAAAAATGTTTGTATTACTAGTGATAAAAATTAAAGAGGGAAGTCTGAGAATGTGCTTCAAGCTTTATAAAAACAAATCTACTAATTATTTAGTAGTTAATGTGTTTTGGTAGTAGAAAATAGATGAAAGGCATGAAACCATAGATAGACTTGAGTAATAATACGGTTAGTGTTGTATTGTTTTCTGAACTATTTTAAAACGAATGCTGAACTACACAATGATCACGTTACGGGTTACTCCTGTCCTCCTGAGAATTCAAAAACAACTTCTTGCTGTTTATTCCTACGGAGAGGGAACACAGCTAGAGGTAGGCGATTTTAGACACATAGTTCATTTATCTGTTCTTTATGAGCTATGTAAAATTTACTGTAAGTAAATTACTATGTGCTCTTTGCAGTAGTGGACTATGTGCTCTCATATGCCTATGTGTTTAAAATCGCAATAGTAGAGATAAAACAGAATAAGCGATTGGGTAAACTCTTCATAAATCCATTTCGACGCTACAGTAAATCTTTCAAATTTCTAATGAATCCATTTACACCACCCTGTTTCATGCGTTTCTGTAAAGCACTTGCATCTGACTTCCTTGAAAAAGCACCCACCACAATCTTATAAACCGTTCGTCCATTTAACTCATTAATACTAACAATAATAGGAGCATCGAAAGCACGCTGCAATTTTTCTGCCTGGATCAATACATTTCCATATTCCGCAAATGCTCCGATCTGAACACCATAACCTTTCCCTTCCTGTCGGCTAACATTAAAACGGAAAATACCACGACCCGCTTTGATTTCATTGCCCACTTCTGGCTCCGGCTCGTTAAGTCCATCGCGCATACGTATGGCCTCCGCTACCGCTTTGTCTGCATTGATTTTTCCATAGCCATACTTATTGGAGTGGCCGTTGCTGTACTCAGAAGGAGCGCCGATTTTATCTGCGGTTTTGGTGATGATTTCTTTTACCTCTTTAGCTGTTAACTCTGGGTTTACGGAAAGGATCAAACCACAAATTCCAGCCACGAGAGGGCAGGAGCTGGAGGTTCCCCCAAAATGTTTGTACCGATCACCTCTTGAAACACCATCTCTCCAGAAGCGGTACTCACCGGTTTCCCAAGAAACACCCTCGTCCCACCAAGCTCTCCCTGCTGTAATCGGCCAGTCGCCATTAGACGGTGCACATATTGTTACTTCTCTACCTCGATTGGAATAGTTGGCGTGTTCATCTTTGCTCGTGCTGGCTGCTACGGCGATGACGTCAGGATGGGCAGCGTAGAAACTAACAAAATCTAAGTCGTCATTTCCTACGGCGTAAACGATAACACAACCTTTGCCATTTCGACCTTCTTTGGCCGCTTTAGCAATCGCTTCTTCTTTCAAAGGACTAAGATTAAAAGAGGGATCTGTAGAACCCCAACTGCAACTAATGACGTCAACCTTGTTTTTGATACAATAGTTAAACATTTCTTCAGTGGCACGGAGGCTGAAAGAGGTTCCGCTGATGGGAACGAACTTCGCATTAGGAGCAGATCCAACAATACCGCTACCATTACTGGCTGCTAGGGCTACGGTCGCACATGGTGTACCATGCGTGAAACGCGGATCACCCTGCTCGATTTGAGAGGACTGACTCCAAAGGTCATAAGGTTTGTGAACTTTATTTTTTAGATCAGGATGCGTGAGATCGAAACCATTATCGATAATTGCAATTTTAATGTTAGAAGACCCCATATTTCCCATACGCTTCCAGGCGTCAACTACTTTTGAGTCCGCTCCCTTTTTCAAGGGCCAATTGACATCGACGACCTGCCCTTCGTTTTGAAGATGCCATTGATGTTGGAAAAGTTGATCGCTGGGTTCGTTGAAATCGTATTCTTCCACGAAGGTGTCAATGTCGGGTTCAGCTAATTTGACCAGAGATATATTTTGAAGATAGTTGGAAACCTTAAGAGGGTTCGGTGATTTAGCAGTGACTTTTACAATCATGCGATACTCATCTCGGCGTTCTACGATTTCTAAATTGTATTCATCAATCACAAGCATTTGTTCTTCTGAACTGGTACCGTCTTGAAAGATGACATAGATTTCACCAGTCGGTACAACAGGGCGGTTGCTATTGCCATGTGTGTAATAAACATGAGTGCCTACGTCTACAGATCTCTTTTTACGAACATCATCCAATTTGTCATCAAGCGCTTCTCCATCTCGTTCGAGGGTAACGATGCTGAAACCACCAAGGCTGTCGAATACTTTTTTCTTAACAAAAGATTCTTTTTCTAAGCTTCTGGTTTTTTTGGTTTTTAAACCTACAAAACGGCCGCTTTTTTTTAAAGTTAGTTTTCCTTTTCCACTTTTGATGGTGATCTGACTCATGTCTGCTTTTTTAGGGAGTGTATGTGTTAAATCTTGAGTTGGTTTGAAGAACCATACACTAATATAAGCGGATTGTAGGGATTCCCTACTTTTTGACGAGTACTTTTTGAGTAAAGAGGTCTCCTGAGCTTAGTTTTGCGGTTATGATATAGATGCCTTCTGGATATTCACGAGCATTCCATATTTGATGATCGGCGATTTTTTTATGTTCCATTAATAGCCCTGAAAGGTTGTATATCTCTAAAGACTCTAAGGATGATAACTTAAAAGGGTAGAGGTAGAAATAAATTCCAATTGTAGGTTGGATAAAATTAACTTGACTTGGAACGGGAGTGACTGAAAGTGAGCTAATCGCTCGAAGTGTCCTTACCTTTTTTTGGTATTTTCCACTTTTAGAGACCACAGAATTCCAGGCTTTTATCCTAACTTTAAATTAAAAATGAAATTGATACATTTAAATATTTGATATTAAAAATAAATTGAATACATTTGCACCATCTGGAAATTGAAAATGAAACCCAACACTTCTTCTTACTACCTTTCCAGATGTCTCTTCTGAATCTGAGCATATAATAGAATAATAGAAACACTTAATTCATCAGTGGTTGACGAAGGTCTTTTCTTTGTCCATCATTTATATGCCCATTACCCATGAACGTTAATTCATCCACCTCTCCGATGCTTTCGGCAGCTTATGCTGTTTTAGATTCCAAAATTCAACACATTGAATATCAGGCACAATGCAATTTAGATGATTGCGTTTGTGGTCGGTCGGCCAGGCCAGGCCCAGCTGCTGATAAAGCCACTACTCTTACTCAAAACTTCGAGTGGATGCTTCAACAAATTAACACCCGCAACAATGAGTTGAAACAATTACAAATCATGAAATGCTGGCTGCGCGAAGAAAACCTGAATAAGGTGATGGAGCTACTTCATAATGATAGCTACCGTGAACACAGTGAAAAAAGTCTGGAAAAACTCTTGAAAAAGGGAGCCTTAGAATTAATGCGTATGAAATATATGTAACAAGATATAGCTCTTTGGACCCAACAGATTTGCAGTTACTCACAGGTGCATTTAGGGGATAGAAAAAGGGAAAATGCCTGATTTTCTATGATTGCTAAAGCACAACAAAAAATATAAATGCTGCTCTTTGTAGCAGCTTTCCACGTCACGGAATTTTTGCATAATATTGAAGCTCTTGTAACACCTCGTTTATACTTACCGTAAGTTGAAGTAAACAATTGAGGTTCTTTGATGAAGTAAGGCAGAGTCAAAGAAGGATAACAGAAAATAGAACATGCAAAAATCGATTCACTTCCGACAAGAGACTAAGCGTTTTGAGGATGATTTGGAAGCAAAAATTATTGCCCTGGAACGGGGAACTTCCGAATTAGATCCATCGAATCTGAATGTACAGGACATTGTACAATCGGCGGCTCAAAATATGCGAACCTCTCTAGTCGTCATAAAGGCTTATTCCAATTTGTTGATGCATTATGATGGGCAGGAAAAAGAAGATGCACTATCGCATATGAAAGCTTCTGCGCTGAAGATCGAGCGGATTATTAATAAAATGATTGAATTGACAAATGCCCAGAAGGAGCAGGTTTTAGACGGACAGAAAATTAGTTTTGAAGATCTGATAGAAGAGGTGAAAAATCATTTAGCAGACGATATTGAAATTGCCCAGCCTGTTTTTGAACAATACTTTGCCGTAAAAAATATTCATTATAACAAATTCAATATATTTAGTTTATTGTTTTGCGTTTTGCACAACTCGCTAACCTATCGTAAGCAAAAAGAAGCATTGACAATTCAACTACGGACTTTTAAAGAAATGGCGTACACCGTCGTGGAAATTGTAGACAATGGTAAAGGGTTTGACTTACAAAGAAACAGACATTCTATATTCAAACCTTTTTCTAAACTGTCTGTAAGTCAAGGCGGCCTAGGTACTGGACTTTATTTGGTGAAAACCATAATTGAAAAGAATGGTGGCCATGTAGAAATAGATAGTACTCCAAGACAGGGAACAGTGGTTAGACTTTTTTTAAAACCGTCCCATAATAACAACAAATTAATTTAGATAAATACTCTCGCTCAAAGCGAAATAGGGTATAAATATGGGGACATATTTCTTTCCTTCTTTTCCCCAACAGTAAGTATAGCACTGCAAAGCCATACAAATTCAGGGAATGAATATATTCTTTACGAAATAGTTTGGACTTCATCTGTCGGATTAATTTATCAAGCGCTGTGTTAGAAAGCCTTTCCGTACCGAAAGGGCTGGACCACGATGATGCTAAGGCATCGTCTACACTCGCCCGCTCGAAGTCTTTTGGGCTGATTTTCTGTCTTGATCTGAAAAAAACATCTCAATATACTTCGTACAAACCATTTCGTACAGGATATAGCCTCTAGAAAGCTACTCATTCTTGTCTGTTGGTTTGGGCCACCCTGACCTTAGATTTATCCCCTATAGAAAAACAAAATAATATCATGATCCCAACAATTAAAATACTATTCATAGGCGCTCCAAGTAAAGCGACTATTCAAAATCAGTTATTCCTTCTTTCCAATAAATTACCGATCCGGGGCCACTTTATAGAAAGTCCTATAAAGGCATTGTCCTATTTACGTAATTGCAGCCTGTTAAATTTTCCTGATGTCCTTATTTTAGATGAAGATCTGGGGAGGAATGAGTTGTATGCCTTTTTCAAGGCGTATCGCCAAGAGTTTTATATAGCGCAGATGGATAGCCTTTTATACATCAGTAGTGTAACCGCCGGCGAAAAGAAGAAAATCGATACCTACCCTTTAATTACAGGATACTTGTGCAAACCACTTAACAAAGCCATTTTCTTAAAAGAAATATATCCAATGATTTCGTTTACAATGGTTTGATTTTAATTGATTGATTGTTAGTGATTTATGATGGTTGTCAATAAGAAATGTGCCTGTCTGGTATATGCTAGTGGGTGAGGAATAAGCAAATAATGTTAGTAAATGCTTGATAATGTGTAAAACATATTTTAATATTGTATAATATATCGACCTAATTGATAATAAGATTAAGTCAAGACGAATCATTCCAAAAACCTGCTTTAACCACTTATTTACATAAGAAATTTGTCCTTTTTGAAGATGAATTTCAGCGACATTCGGTAACGAATACACACTAAAGCATGGATAACCTACCCTCGAGGTCATTGTTTAATGACGTCTTTCAAATATTGGATTCCCGAATTCAATATATAGAATATCAATTGAGCAAATTGTCTAGGCAATCGCTCCTTTCCAGCCAGAATACGACACTTGCTGAGCCAAGTTTGTTTTCCATCGAAACTACTTTCAAGCAAATAGAATTACACAATCGCTCATTGAAGTTGCTTATACTATTGCGCAAACGTCTCAGTATCCTAAATGCTCCTATTATTTTTGAATTATTGACGGACAGCAAATATCTGGATTACGATGAGGATGATTTAAGATTGGAGTTGCAGGAAGAGGATTCAGAATCGGTTTTGGTGGGACAGCAATTGAAAGGAAATCGATAAAGGTAATTCAACCTGATTTTTGACTCCAAACGGAATTTCAATTCCATAGCGCAAACCACTAGCATTCATCCATTGGTGGTTTCTTGACCACTGTAGCGTAAATTCATACGGTCGCCTTTGCAACTCCTTCGAAGGCAGAAAAGAAAACAACTTATTCCTTATCATTCCTAATGGGCCTAGCAATCGAACAACCAATGGCTTGATTGTTGTTTTTTCCATCCCAACTAACTCACCTCACCCATATTAGAAACCTATATTAAACTTGTTTTTGTCCCAATATCAAAAGCAGGGCTAGCTTTTATCGCGGCTTTTTGCTCGCCATTGGATTTTTAAATTACCTTACTATGAGAACGAATTTACTAAAACAAGGCCTCGGTCTGTTTTTTCTTTTAAGCCTTTTAGTCACATCTTGTAAAAAATATCAAGACTTCGAGCCCATTGAAGGCGTTGACTATAATGGCGAAATGGCTGTTCCGCTCGTGTTCGGCTCTGTTACACTACAAGACATTTTAGATGATAGTGATTTCGATGATGATTTGTCTGAACTAGTCATTAACGATGATGGGTCTATGACCTTGGTTTATGAAAATAGCCAGATTACCCAGCGTGTTGCGGATTTGTACGATACGCTTCCTAATTTTCCATTAGTGATTCCTGAAACTTCTTTTGAAGTTGAAGTCGAATTATTTGATGACTTACAAGTTGATGAAATGCGTCTAAATGAAGGAACCCTTTCTTTCCTGATGCAATCACCTTATACCGAAAACGTAGATGTCCTGATTACTATACCTAATTTGACAAAAGACGGTGCTGTTTTCAATGTCACCCAAACACTTGTTTTTGATGGTGGTGCGCCAGCTGAAGGCAGTATTGATCAAATTGATATGACCGGCTATACACTTTCGTTGGCAGACAATATGATGCAAATGTATTACCAAGCAGTTACAGCGAGTGGGAATAATGTAGAAATTTTACCGATCATAGGCCAAGCTGAAGGTTGGGCTTATGACTACATCAAAGGAAGCTGGGATACAGATACTATCGAAATTTCAAAAGATACCTTGAATATCGAACTTTATGATGACTGGGTAGCCGGTGATCTGACTTTTGCTGACCCACAATTGTCTTTAGTAGTAAATAACTCTTTTGGTTTTCCAACTACCGCAAACCTAAGTGAATTGCGAGTGATTACCACTACGGGTGAAACTCTGTTGTTAGAAAGTGATGACTTGGATAGTGGGATTTCTCTAAATTATCCCTCTTTGATGGAGGAAGGAATCTCAAAGGAAACAACTTTTGAATTGAATTCTAGTAATTCAAATATCGACGATATTCTAAACGCTAAACCAACTCAAATTGTATACGATGTTTCTGTGATCGTAAACCCAGAAAACAATGGATCAACCACCGGTTTTATGACAGAAAATAGTGAATTGGATTTTGCTTTCAAAACAGAACTGCCAGTATACGGAACTGCTTCTGGTTTTGAAATTGAAGAACCAATGGACATGGATTTGGAGGATTTGGATAATGTAGAAGCTCTTGAGTTTAAAATTATTGTAGACAATGGAATGCCAATAGAAGCAGATCTTCAGTTATACTTTTTGGATGAAGCTGATAATAAGATAGATTCCATGTATACGGATTTCCAACAACTTATCGGAAGTGCGGAAGTTGATGCGAATGGCTTGGTAACAGGAGTAAAGCAGACGATTAGTATAGTCAATTTTGATGAAGCAAGAGTAGCGCAAATTAAGAACAGTCAGAAGATGTTGATCGGGGCAAGGCTCTCTACTTCGAATGAAGGAAATACCGCTGTTCGGATTTTGACGGATCATGAACTGGGGGTTAAAGTGGGAATGAAAATTAAGTTGAAGGAGTAAGGAAGCATTTGGTCTCCCCTTTAGGGGTTGGGGGTAGCGAGGGAAAATTGTCTATAATCCCATTAACACACAAAAAAAATAAAAAATGTTAAAGCAATATATATTAATCATCGGGCTACTTTTTTGCCAATTATTAACCGTAGAAGCTCAGGAAATGAGTTTGTACTTTATGAATGGCATTGCGCAAAGCACAGATGTAAACCCTTCTTTTATGCCGGATAGGAAAACGATTTATTCCTTTCCTGAAATTTATGGGGGTGTCAGTAATTCCATCGGATCGTATAATGGAATGATCATGACCAATGAAGAAGGAACAACGGTTTTAAACACAGCAGCACTGCTTTCGAATGCCAAAGGCCATAATTTTGTCAGACAGAATTTTGGGTTGACCACTTTCCGATCTATGTATGGTAAAGAAAGGTGGCGTGCTTCAGTGACACATTCTATAAAACAAACTTCACTATTTGCTTATCCAAAAGGATTGGTGGAGCTGTTAGCAAACGGAAACGCAGCTCACTTGGATGAGACCCTAGGAATTGGACCAGACGTGGAGCTGAATTTATATAGTGAAACCGCTTTTGGCTTTATGATGCGAATCAGTAAGGTTACTTTTGGCGGTCGGATAAAATTATTAAGTGGATTGGCAAACGTTTCTACCAGTAAAACGACTGCAAATGTTTCAACAGATTCAGAGTATTACGAGTTGGGAGTAGAAACAGATTATCAGATCAATGCCGGTGGGATGTTTAGTGTGGTAGGCTTGGTGGATGATCGGGACGTTGAAGTTAATTTTGAAGACGAAGAATTGTCTTTAGGCAGAATGTTTAAATCCCCGAACCTGGGGCTTGACCTTGGTGCAAATATGGTGTTGCTCAATGACAAATTAATGCTTTCTGCCAGTGTCATTGACTTAGGAAGAATTAAGTGGAAAAACAATGCAACGAATTATACTGCAAAGGGAACTTACGATTTTTCAGGTGTAGATTTGAAAGATGCACTTGATGACGGTGATGCAGGAGAAGGATTGTTAGATAGTTTGGAAAATGCCTTTGATTTTGTAGAGTCATCAAATTCCTATGCCACGATGTTGCCAACGAAAGTTTATCTGAGCGCTCGCTACAAAGCACACCGATTTTTATCGCTGGGTGTATTGTCTTATTTAGAAATGTACAGAGGAGAGGTTTACAATGGCTTTGCGGTAGATGCAACGACTCACCTTGGGAAAATTGTAGACTTTGGTTTGACTGGTTCTTATGTTTACAGAAGTCCAAATTTGGGTGCACATCTGGCGTTGAAATTTGGTCCATTCCAAATTATTGCAGCTAGTGATAACCTGTTGGCTTTGATGAATCCTGCAAATCATCAGCATACGACTGCTCGCTTTGGAATGAATCTGGCTTTTGGGAAGAAGTATACGGGAGACTCGCCGAATCCGGTGGATTGATGGTAACGTCAGGAAAGAATGCCGAAGTAGCTTACATTTTGGCAGGTATAAAGCCGTAAATAAAAGTCCTTAGAAAGAAATACGATTTCCTTCTAAGGACTTTTATTTTATTGGAGAGAATAGAACAGAATAAATGCTCAATTTTTAGAAACATTCTACCATCCAGTAATTCATAACTGCCATTTCCCTGTAAACGACTACCACTTTCTAAAAATACATTGTCTACTTCTACCCATTGTAACAACTTTGCGCACCTCCCGTACACAGAGAGGTAATAACATCAAAGGAATAATAGATAGGCCAATGTTTTTCAGGAAGGTCTATTTATCAAAATTCCTGCACCAACACGTATTAGTTTAGAGATTCAATATATTAAGGTACAATTCTCGAATGAGGGAGTTGTACTCTTTTTTTGTCAGATGTGGTTATGAGCAATACTGGAGAGGGCTTTCAACTTCAATCTTAAGAGCAACCTCAACTTCAAATTCCTTAATTCACGGGAGTTTCAATTTTTTTTCTTGAGGCTTATTTTTTAGGTTGTCATTGTGAATCCTATTGCGATTATAATGCAAAGAAATTGCGATTGGCCTCGCGTATTAAGGGAATCCGCTGATTGGTGGACAGGTTGAAGTTGCAGTTGAGGTTGAAATTGCGATTGAAACTACCTCTACCCAGCGCTCTCTTCCCCCTCCTCTGCAAAAGAAATAGCCAGCAAGCCCAGAAAGGTAATCAGTCCATTCAAAATTAGTAATTCAAAAGAAAATTTATAACCGAAGAAAATCTGCTCCGAGTATTTATTTAGGAAGAAGGTGATGATTGGTGCTGCTATACAAATGTAGGGCGCCAAGCGGTCAACGATAGGACGTTTTAAAAAGAACCCAAAGGCGTAAAGGCCGAGTAGCGGACCATAGGTGTAAGTGGCCACCGTAAATATTTGAGAAATAACCGCCTGGTCGTTGATGTACCAGAACAATAGAATGACTAAGAAAAGTAGAAAAGAAAAACCAATATGTACTAATAGCCTCGTCCTGCGATTATCCACTTCCTTGTTCTCTTCTTTTTCAAAACCTAGAAAGTCTACACAAAAAGAAGTTGTCAAAGCTGTTAAAGCAGAGTCGGCACTGGAGTAAGCAGCGGCAATCAATCCCAGAATGAAGACGCCTCCGATGGCTGGACTGAGATGTTGTAATGCTATTGTTGGGTAGAGTAGATCTGTTGCTGGTTTTGCTTCTCCTGCAACCATTCTGGAAGGGATTTCTAAGCCAATTTGAGTGGAGTAAAGGTAGAGTAATGCTCCTAAGCCTAAAAACAATAAATTAGCAAAAACCAAAACAATACTAAACCAGAACATGTTCTTCTGAGCTTCGCCAATAGATTTACAACTCAAGTTTTTCTGCATCATATCTTGATCCAAACCCGTCATTACAATTGCCATAGAAGCTCCCGCTAAAAATTTCTTGAAAAAATTATTGGTATCCATCCACCCTCCTTCGAAGAAAAAGACTTGTGAATATTCCGATGCTTTAATGGTTTGGATCAATTCTCCAGTAGACAACTCCATTTTAGAACCAATGGCGCTGATGGTAAGAATAACAGCCAACAACATACAAAAGGTTTGTAAAGTATCTGTTATGACAATCGTCTTGATGCCGCCTCTAAAAGTATAAATCCAAATTAAGACAATGGTTAGTGCCACGGTAAGCCAAAAAGGAATTCCAAAATATTGTAAGACGAATTCTTGCAAAACGATGGCAACTAGATACAATCTGAAGGAAGCTCCAATTGTCCTAGAGAGTATGAAAAAAGCAGCTCCAGTTTTATAGGATTGTTCTCCAAAGCGTTGTTCCAGGTAAGTATAGATCGAAGTGAGTTGCAAGCGATAATACATTGGCATCAATACGGTGGCAATCACTAGGTACCCCAACAAATATCCAAAAACCATCTGCATGTAAGAAAACTGACTACCTGCGACCCAACCCGGAACAGAAATAAAGGTAACCCCAGAAAGGGAAGCCCCGATCATTCCAAAAGCAACTAGGTACCAAGGCGATTGCCGATTGGCAATAAAGAAATCCTTATTGTTTGCCGATTTTCCCGTAAACCAGGAAACGGCCATTAGTACAGCGAAATAAGCGGCAATAATTCCTAAAATAAAAGTAGGCGTGAGTTGGTTAACCATAGTATTTTGTTGCGACTGTTTTTTCTAGAGGAGGACGAAGATAAGGATTTCAAAATCAAAGTCAAACTTTGACAGAGCGACTGATATCGACATTGAGGGATATCGGTCAGATCGCAAGCCACTCGCGTAATGTGGAGCCTGAGCTTAAAAACATGTTAGAAAGCCGAGCCCTACGGAAGTTACATTCGTAGTGGATTGTCTTTATACTTCTTAGCTTATTTGTCTTTTGAAACCTGAGCGAATATTGCCCTTATTATTTACGTTTTTTAGGTAATAGTGGGGCGGGCTGATGCTCCCCTTTAGGGGCTGGGGGTTGCGCTTGCAAACACGTTAGAAAGTATTTGAGATTGAGGTTGAAAACCTTAAGCACGGTTTTTCTTCTTTGGCTTTACCAATCGCTTTAGAACCCTTTTTTCATCCTCAATGGTTTTATAGAACTGATTGAGGAATCTGCTGAGAAATCGTTTGGATCTTTTACTTAGAAAAAGAGACTGTTGCATTAGGGTTGTTACGGCGTCTTTTTGTTGATGAAAATAAACCAATTGTTCGTTGATTTCCTCAGCGGTATAATTATCGGAAAGAAAGTACCGGTCGATGTGTGATTTGATCGGGTAGTCTGGATTTGAGGTAGCGTATGGCGTGTTGACCAAGCCAGAGTAATCATAGTCGTAAGGAATAGGGATGAGGTCTTCGTTTTTATCTAGTAGGAGTTTTATATTATGAAGTGCGGGTATGTTCCAGTCGGTATTTGCAATCATGTATTGAAAAATGCTCATGCGAATACTCTCTATTCTAGAAATCCGATTAAGGACAACGTCATCCCTTTCGACGACGATCCCATTTAATCGCTTTTCCAATGATTTTTTTGATTCTAATAGAAACCCAAAACGTTTACTTTTTCTTGATCTTGGAATTCCGATGTAATCAATTTGAATGAGGTGAACCTGAAAACTATAAGGGGAAATTAAGTTGAAAATTTTGTAAGCTAGAAACTCTCGAAGTAAAGTTTGTTGATGTGTTTTTCCATAGCTGCATTGGCAAACCATTTTATATTTGTTGTCCTTGTTTAAGCCTTGTTTTTTTAATTCTTTTTTAGAGAGCTTTAACTTTAAGGAAGGATAATAACAAAGTTTTTTCCTTGAATTTCCTCTGGATCGAAAAGACACCGAGAAGCTTTGTAACAAGTTATTTCCATCAAGGAAGCTAAGTTGGCCTTTGTAATATTCTTCTTTGTACTTGTTTTTTCGCAAAGTATTGAAATCAGCCATCATCGTCATTTTCGAAATACTGTCCCTAACGATGTATTGAAAGAAACTAAGAGGTTCTTCCTTCGCTTTTTCCGGTGCGGTCGCAGGGAGACTATCCTGTGCCACCAAAGCAGAGGGTAAGAATAGGAGTATCCAAAAAAAAGTGCTTTTAAAAGATTCCATACTGAGCTTAGTCTTAAAAATTGTCTGAATTTACTAATTGTTTGTAAGTTTGAGAAGGATAACTAAATCAAAATTTGAATAAAATGAAAAAATCGCCCGCTAAACCAGTGGGCTGATCAAAAACAAAAACATGGAAATCACAGACAAATCGGTCTGTTTTTGATCCATCTTATAAAAAGACAAGAATTTGTTTGATTCCCTTAAAAAAAGTAACCAATGATTTTTACGAACAGTACTATCGATATTTCTGAGCTGCCTCAGATAGAACAGGTAAACTACGAACCTTTGGCACCCGCTTGGCTAAAAACAAGCTATATCGGTACGGTGATATTTTTTATCTTTCTTTTAATCCCAACATTGATCCTACCAGTTTTCCAAGGCGATGAACACTCCTTTCTCTATGGCATTCCTGTTATCTGGCTTTTATGGTTACTATTGTCTTTGTGGCTGACTAAAAAAGATTACAAGATTCGTGGCTACAGCTTACGCGAAAAAGATATTATTTACAGAAAAGGGGTATTGTATAAATCCACGACGGTTATTCCTTTCAATCGGGTGCAGCATGTTGAAATTAAGCAAGGTCCTATTGCTCGATACTTTGGTTTGCATACATTGGCCATTTATACAGCTGGTGGAGAAAGTAGTGATTTGAGTATTCCGGGTTTGAGTGGGGATACTGCTCAGCAACTAAAGGAATTCATTATTCAAAAAACAACAGTAACCAATGATTGAGCAAGCACAACAATCTTACCAATGGGCGCTACCTGAACGTCAATCTCCGGTGGCGATCTTGTTAATTCTGTTCCAGTTTATTACTAAGCTACTCAAACAGTTTTGGCCTTTTCTAATTATTATCTTATTTCGTCAAGGTAGTTCTTCATCCGAATCTGCTTATTTTGAAATATTCGCTTTAGTATTTGGAGTGGGTTCTACTTTGGCCTCCATTATTTCTTATTTCAAATTTTACTTTTACGTAAAAGATGAAGAGTTGGTTATCGAAAAAGGGATCTTTCAAAAGGTGAAATTGAATATCCCTTTCGAACGAATCCAAACGATTAGCTTTCAGCAAAACCCTATCCATCAGTTTTTTAATGTGGTCAGTTTGGAAATTGATACCGCTGGATCAAAGGGAAAAGAATTTTCGATTTTAGCGTTGAAAAAAGAAAAAGCAGAAGCCATCCGTAATTTTTTAATTGCGCAAATTCCGGTTGCTAAAAATAGTGAAATAGAGAGCGAAGAGGAAGCCGAAAAAAGAGAGATAATCGAAAAAACATTATTGCGCTTAAACTTAAAAGACCTTTTGAAAATTGGCGTAGGTCAAAATCATTTGCGTGGGTTGGGTATTATTGGAGCGGCAATTTTTGCCTTGGTAGAAATTGTAGATGTCGGCAAAAAAGGTTTTGTAAGAGGAGTGTTTGAATTTTTTATTAAAGGAAAAGAAACACTTAGTGATTCTATGATTTGGTTATACCTGACGCCGACTCTGATTGTGTTTTTGCTGGTAACTTCATTTATAATGACTTTTTTGAATTATTATGATTTACGCTTTTTAAAAACGACAAAGGGCTTTAAAGTAATTGCAGGATTATTGAATAGAAAAGAGCAATCCGCGGCCATGCAGAAAATACAAATGATAGAATGGACGACTAATCCCCTTAAGAAGATTTTTGAAATGTACGACATTCGATTGTTGCAAGCGTCCAGTGCCACTTTGCGTAAAAAACAATCCTTTTACGTGCCGGGCTGCTATGAGGAGCAGTTGCAGTCTGTTCGTCAGGCATACATGCCAAATGAAGCCAATATTGAATTTGAGGGCCACCGCATCAATCGTCGGGTTATCAATAAACGAGTGATGCTCATTGGTTTGTTGCCATTGATCCCTTTTACCATTTCGCAGTTTCTCAGAACTGGAAGTATTTCTATGCAACTACTTCTTTGGACGGCGCTCGTCATTGTGACGAGTTATATCTATTGGAAACGCTATCACTATTATATTAGTGAAGAAGGGATCCGCATCCAAAAGGGAATTTTTGTAACAAAAAACATCCTATTGAAATATCATAAAATACAAGGTGCCGCCATATCCCAAAACATTTTTCAACAACGAAACGGTCACGCCAATTTGAAAATTTATACCGCTTCAGGGAATGTGAGAATTCCCTACATTGAGTTAGAAAAAGCACAGGCTTTGTTGGATGTGATTTTGTGGAAGGTGGAGTCGTCGGAAAAAGGGTGGATGTAGCTCTTAACTTACCATCATCTCGCATAACATGAGCTACGTTCAGTGGCCGTTATTCTCGCCAAATTTTCTTCAAAAGAAATGATGTCAGCGGATTCAAATGTAGTAAAGGTTTCAAGTGTCTTCTTCACTTTTGTCTCGCGGCTTTAGCTAGCAGGTCTACCCATTAAGCGGTATTATAGATATTGAATAATTATTTTCTTAGCAGCTGGATATAACAAAAGTGTTTCTGTTAGGGGGTTGATAATCAGTATCTTATGTTTTTTTATTACTAATTGAATAGCCTAAAAACAAGATTTTTGCGTTATTGAAGCCATTCGAGCTGCTCTATATTTGTGCTATCAAACAAACAGGTAAGAACTGATTATT
>CAZDTI010000018.1:0-34180 GCA_964508085.1 uncultured Saprospiraceae bacterium
TTATTCCAAATGCCAATACAACCAATATTCATATTTGTCGAATAAATGAATACCGTAAAGCTTCGTTTTTTTACGCTTTTGATTCTCTATACCTTCTAAAGGAATAACCTTCACATCCAATAAATCATCATCTCCCAATTCATTTTGCAAAAGCACTCTGTCGATTTTGGGATATTCCAAAAAAGCATTACTTGTATCTACGATATAACCTAGTTCTGAATGTTTAAGTTTAGAATCTTGTTCTAACAGAATAATTACAAACTGAGCATTAGGTTGAATCTTGTCAATAGGAATACGTTGTGCTATCTTCTCCATCATGTAGTTTTTAGAAAAAATAATGTAGCCCTGGGAAGCGCCCCAGATTTCTCTTTGTCTATTCCTAATTTGAGTCATAAGCAATATCTCATCATCTCCAGAAGAGAGCCCTTTCAAATTTTCACTTAAGTCTTTACAGACTAAACTATCCAAAACCAGATAATTCGGAAGTACTAGATTTGAAGCACTCTGCTTCGTTTTCATTGTGCCACAGCATGTGAAAACTAAGGAAATGCAGCTAAACCCAAAAATAGCGAAAAAGATATTTTTCATGTTTTTTGTTTCCTGATTGTAGATTTGTGAAGATTTTACTCAGGTTTTTTTGTTTTTTCAAAGTTAATAGAACTTGTTCGGTTCTCCAATTGGGCAATTAAGGACTTAAATGAAAAGGCTGGTATGCCTATTGTACCTTTTAAGTAATTACCATCTATTTCCTAAAAAGCTACAAAATGAAACACCTAATTACCTCACTTTTCTGTCTTTCCCTTTTTTATAACACTATTGCACAAGAAGCCAAGCAAGGCATTGCCATTTTGGATTTATCTGAAAGGAACGGCGAAAGTAATGATGCCCGACTATTTTCAGCAGAACACATCTGCAAGGTCGTTGGTTTACCTTTTATCATTACCACAGATATTGAAGAAGCGGCAACTTATGAAATGCTGTTCTGTTCTTCCAAATTAATAGAGCTAACTTTTAACGAAGAGGAAGAAGAGCGTTTGATTGATTATGTTGAAAATGGAGGTTTATTGCTGTCGCCAAGAGTAGAAGATGAAGATTTTTTCGAGTTATTTGGGGTGAGTAATTTTGAAGGCAATACCGGTCGCTACACTTTTGACTGGGATACTTCCAATCAACTAAATAACAAAGAACTGCGTTGGATCGATGAACCAGAGGAAATAACAATGTCTCTTGGAAGAGATACCTATGATGCCATTTATAAGACCTTGGGGTACGCCGAAACGACAGGGCGAACTTTGGCACATTTTACCGATGGAACAGCAGCTGTTGTTAGTAATGACTATGGAGAAGGGCATGCAATAGTCATTGGCTTATCTATAAAAGAACTGGTAATTCGAAATCAAATAAATCGAGATTACGAAGCACAACGAATCACTTCCAATGGTTTTGAACCTACGATGGATGCCCTCTTTCTTTTTGTCCGGGCGCTATATGCTGCGCATTATCCATTTGCCACTTGGAAGCATACTAGTCCTGGAAACTCCTCTGCTACGGTGATGGTGACCCATGATATTGACAGCCAAACAGGTATGGATACACTAAGGACTTTTGTCGATTATGAGCAGGAGAATAATATTGAGGCTACTTATAATGTAACTGTTCGTTATTTCGATGACGATATTATGTCTCCATTTTATTTAAATCAAAGTGCCACAATGACTTATATCCGAGAACATGGACAAGCATTTGGTTCGCACTCTGTCGGACACTTTTTCGACTTTGCAGATCAGGATATATTTCCCATAGGGCAAGCAGGTTGTACCGCAGATATTTATAATCCTTATAATGATGGCGATATAACTGTTGGAGGTACGGTATATGGAGAATGTGAAGTTTCGAAAAATGTCTTAGAACAAGATGTTGGTGTAAATATCCGAACTTTTCGTGCTGGACATTTGGCTTATCCAAAATACTTGGTTAATGTATTGGACTCATTAGGCTACGAATATAACAGTACTCATTCTGCAGCTGATGTATTAACCAATTTCCCATATCAAAATAAGCTGGGCCGTAGCTTTAGTGGCATTCGGTCTTCCGTTTATGAAATCCCCGTTACCATTTCCGATGTTTTTCATGCTGATCCCATTTCGAATACAAACTATCTGGATAAATCCGCCACTTGGTTGGATGTCACTTTGAAGAATAGGGCAAACGGCGCACCTTCTGTATTATTGATACATCCTAATCGGCAATATAAATTGGTAGGGATGGCTTACTATCTGGAGAATTTACCTGATGATATTTATATCGAAGAAATGGGACGTTTTGGTGATTTTTGGCAACGACGGGAAGAGGTGAATTTTAGCTCTCATGTCTTTAATAATGAAATGACGATTCTTCTTCCGGGTAATGTTAATCTTGAGGGTAACGTCAGCTTTGTTATTAATAATGGCCAATCTCTAGATGCAGTCTACGTGAAAGATGAGCAGAATAATGTCCTTGACTTTGATACTGAGAATTGGGATGGCAATGATCTTCTCGTTTTCCACGAGGATGTAACGACAACTCCGGTTGTAATTGCTAACAATAATATCCCAAATTCAGGGATGACGCTAAACGTTTTTCCAAGTCCTGCTAGTTCTACTTTAAATATCGAGCTTGAATTGAAAAAAGCAGAAGAGGTAGAGCTGGGTTTATTTGATGTAGAAGGTAAAAAAGTGAGTTCGATTATGGATGGAAAATTAGACGCGGGAACACATCGTTGGATTGAAAATGTGAAGAAGGCTGCTTTGTTACCGGGTGTTTATTTTTTGATTGGAGAAACGAAATCGGGAGCTTTGCTTAAGAAGAAGGTGGTGATTCAGCCTTAAGGAGTGAACAATTCATATACCTCTTTTGCAGTGCCAGCCCAGCTGAATCGCTCGCGCTCGGTTTTGCCAGCTTCGACGAGTTCGGTATGACGTTCTTTGTTGTTGTAAATTTCTAACAAGGCATTTGTAATATTGTCCAGATCATAAGGGTCGACCAAAATGCCAGCATTTCCAGCCACTTCGGGCATGGAAGAACAGTCCGATGTAATGAAAGGTACTTCACAATTCATCGCTTCCACCAGCGGTAATCCAAAGCCTTCAAAGAGGGAAACATAAGTTAAGGCATAAGCGGCGCCCATGAGTTGAGGAACTTCTTCATTAGTAAGATATCCAAGAAATTGTATATCCGATTTGTGGATGGCTTTGTTGTAGGCATCACTGACATCACCCGTCTGCCAGGCAAACCGACCTCCGATTAACAACTTTATCGGAGCCTTCGTTTTTTGTTTAAACCGATCGAAAGCCACAATCAGGCGATGTACATTCTTACGTGGCTGAACTGCACCTACATAAAAGAAATATTCTTGCCCATCTGTATGTTTTTCTCTAACTGCTTTTTTTTCATTCTCCGAAAGAGGCCTAAACTCCGCTCTGCACCCGTTATAAATCGCATGGATTTTAGCAGAATCGATCTGAGGATAATGTTTTAAAATGTCCTGCTTTGTATAATCTGAAACCGTTACAACAGCATCCGCTTTTTCCAAAAACTTCGGAACAAAGTACTGATAATACTTACGAGCGGAATAATAAATCTGTTCTGGAAAGTAAATATGAGCAATATCATGTGTAACCATTACCGTCCTAATATCGCTTCGCAAAGGCAAATATCCATCCGGGGATAATAGTACATCTACCTTATGTTTCTTCATTGCTTTTACTAATGACCACTCAAACCAAGCTAACCAAAGTAAAGGATGGCGTGCAGGAGGCATCAGCTGAATTGCTTCAACATTTGGTCCCAGTTTAAACCTTTCGGAAAAGGGGCGGTCAAAGAAGAACAGAAAGCGATCTTCAGGATGCTGAGCGACCATCGCTTTCAATAATTCATAAGTATACCAGCCGATGCCTTCCAATTGGTCGGAGAGTAAAAAGCGGGTGTTTACAGCGATATTCATAGCCATAAAGGTAGCGGAATATTGCTATGAATTAGCTGAATAATCGGCAAATATGATTAAAAGGAATTCGGGTGAGGTGTGGGGTAGATTTCCCCTTTAGGGGCTAGGGGTTGCGAATTAAATAGGCGCTAAAAGCCAAATTTCTGGCATTTTAAGCGCTTATGGGAATCTTTCTTCCAAAATCGGCAATATTATATCAATAGTTCGGCGTTTTGTGAAACGTTGTTCTAAATCAGAAGAACCAAAATTTTATATTATGACTAATAACACCATTTCAATCAACGAAAAAAAGAATAAGCGTAAAGGGATGCGAATCTCTGTCTTGCTGAATGGCGCCTTGATTTTGTTAGCTCTATTCCCTTTTATGACAATGGAGGATCAGCCAGATATAGAACCAAAGCATTTTGTAGAAATACAATTTACAGATTTCAAAAGCTCGTCTTCAAAATCTGCAGAGGGAGATAAAAAGGAAAAGCTGGAAGCAGAGAAAAAAGTGGAAAAAACGACCAAAGAAGAAGTGGTGGAAGAGGTGGTTCCAGAGCCAGTTAAAGAGGAAGTAAAGCCTAAGCCGGAAGTAAAACCAGAGCCTGCTCCTAAGCCAGAGCGTAAGCCTGTTTTGACTACGCCGGACAAAAACCCACCGATCAAGACAAGTCCGCCAAGACCTAAAGTTGAGACGCCTTCAAAGAAGCCAACAAAGCCTAACCCGCCAAAGGCCAACCCGAAGCCGCGTACACCAACAAAGTCTACACCGAAGAAGCGAAAGCCGACAACGCCCGCAAACACAGGAAAAGAAACGGGTAAAACCAGTGATAAAAAGCAGGAAGGCTCGGATAAGCCAACGAATAGTGGCGGTGGTGAAGCTCCTGAAAAAGGGAAAGATGCTACGAAAGGAAAGAAAGACACAGGAACTTCTGTAGGAGATTTTCCAGGAGATGGTTTATTTAATAGAAGAGTAACTTACAGAGCTGATGTGAAAAGTGTAACTAAAGAGGAAGGGAAGATCGTAATCGACCTTTGTGTGAATAGAGATGGCCGAGTGGTTTATTCTAAATTCAACAAAGCTGTTTCTAGTATCAAGACAACTTCAGTTATTCGAAAAGCATTGGACGTGGCCCAGCAGTACCGATTTGAGAAAGATTACTCCGCTCCTAATAAGCAGTGTGGAAAGTTGACCTTTATATTTGAGATTGAAGAAGAGTAAACCAAAAATAGATAAAACGTAAGAAAGAAGGCCTTTCAGATTCTCATCTGAAAGGCTTTTCTTTTACTTTGAGGTTATATCTTATGGTTTTTTGAAGAATTTGTTGTTTTACACTGGTTTTTGTCAAAGAAATATATTTTATCAAACCTAAAATGGGCAATTCCAACAGTTTAACGCGGAATTGCCTCACTATTCAGGTTTTAGAATCCGCTCGTATTTAGTTGTTGAAGTTTTTTATAACTTCAAGACAGAACCTATGTTCTGCCTGGGTATACATCAAAAATAGCATCAAAGTTTAGAAAAGACAATACGTTTGGCGCGAAAGGCTCCATTCCTGGCATGAATGACCGGAAAATTGTAGTAGAATAATTATGAGTCTATGGAAGATCTAGCTTTGAGCACTATATTATCCGCAAATGTTGTAATACTTGATCTTTAAATGTTTTGCTGACAGGGATTTCTTTCTCTTGAATGATGATGGTATTTCCACTGAGATTGACTGAGGTGATATGCGCCGTATTGATGATGTAGCTTCGATGCACCTGAATTAAGGTCTCATAACTTAATTTACTCATCAACTCTGCAAGCGGCATCCGGACTATGACCGTTTTACTTAGTGTATGAATGTTGCAGTCTCTGTTGGTTACTTCAATCCAAAGGATGTTAGGGAGTGTAATTTTTTCAAGGGTATTCTTTGATTTTATAAAGAAAGTATCCGGTGCAGTTAGTTGAATTTCGTCTGTTGGAGCAGGTGTATTTTTATTGTTGGAATTTTTTTCCGGAATTCTGTTGATGATGAGTTCAATATTCCGTTGCAATCTTTTCGCACTGAATGGTTTCGTGATGAAGGCGTGAGGAAGGGTAGATTTCGCTCTTTCGAAAGTAGCATCATCTTGCATGGAAGTTATGAAAATAATAGGGATATAATTGTTATCTGCAATCAGGGTAGCTGTTTCGATCCCATCCATTTCTCCATTGAGGTTGACATCCATCAATACTAGATCTGGTTTTTTCTCACTAACAAGTTTTAAAGCAAGGGAGGCATTATCAGCTTTGGCAATCGGAATGTGCCCCAACTCCGTAATGATCATTTCCAATTGTCCCGCGTAAAGCGGTTCGTCTTCAACGATGAGTATTTTAATTTTTGTCATTAGGGTTAGTTTAGTAACCGAAACAGCTGGTCCTGATTATGTGGGGGGAGCACAATGAAAACGCTACGGTTTGTTTTTTGGTTGGTTAGTAGTTTACATAAAGGTTTTAATGATTGAGGGATTAACTTAATTAACCATCAGTTATTGCTCAAATCAACTACCTCAAGCCCTTGGCACTGAAAATCTAAAGATACTCCCTTTTTCTTCTTCGCTCTGTACTTCTATCGTTCCTTTATTTACTTCGAGCAATTCCTTACAAAGGAGTAGTCCTAGGCCGGTACCTTTATCTCCTCGTGCACCTGGAGAACTTAATCGTTCTTCTGAAAATAATTTGTCTATTCGATTAATAGGAATGCCAAGGCCGTTATCTTTTACCGTCACAAAAATCTGGTTGCCTTCTTCTTTGGTTTCTAAAACAATGGAGCCAGAAGCAGGCGTAAACTTAATGGCATTGCTAATGAGGTTTCTGAGGATGGTGTTCAGCGCTCGTTCATCTGCAAATACTTTTGTATTGGCATTTATATTGTTGTGAACAGTCAGTTTATTTATTCTTATTAAGTTGTCAAATAGGAGGATAACCTCTTCACTGATTTCTAATAAATTAATGATTGCGGGATGATACGGAATGTTTCCGGTTTGGACAGAAGACCAGCTGAGAAGATTGTCCAAGAGGTCGTTAAGTTTTGTAGTGGTTTGATCAACCTGCTGTCCAATTTCGTTGAGTTGCTGCCGGTCGTTACGTTGCAATAAGAAATCGATTCGGTTGCCCAGACCTTGTAATGCAATCAAAGGACTCTTTAGGTCGTGAGCAATGATGCCAAAAAAGCGATCTTTGGTTTCGTTAAGTTTTGTAAGAGCAGTGTTTTGTTTTTCAATGGTTTGGTTTTGTGTTTCCAATTGTTGTTTGGCACTTCTAAGTTTTAGATAGAATAAAATGGCTAGAATTAATAATAATAGTAATGCAATCGCGACAAAGAGATAAGTCTGGTTTCTGCTTTTTACCAGCAGGTTGTTTTCCTTTAAAAAAGCGTTTTCTTTGATTTTACTTTCAGTATCTAATCGCGTTTGTATTTCAGTAATAGCGGCCATTTTTTCTATAGAGTAGACACTGTCTTTGGCAGCCATATATTTATCTTGGTAAAGAAGAGCTTCTGCGGGTCTGTTTTGATCTTTATAAAATTCGACGAGGGTGTAATAAGTATTAATTAAAAAGTCAAAGTCTTTGGAACCTTCGGTAAGGTCTTTAGCACGCAATAACATGTTTTCAATCTCGAACGTACTTTTTTGGCCGTACTCATCTATTTGAATTGCGTCGGGAGATTTTTGTAGTTTCAGATAAGTTTTAGCTAAGGTTTCCAAGGTGTATGATAATCCACGTTTACTATTAATCTCTTGATAAATAGCGAGTGCATTATACCCACTTTCCAGCGCTACATCATATTGCTCCATGATGGTATAAGTCTCCGCTAGATTGGCTAAGGTTAAGCCTTGACTTCGTCGATTGCCTGATTTGAGATGCAGATCATAGGCCTTTTTGTAATAACTAAGTCCCTCGTCATATTTTTTTTCATCAACCAAAATGTTGGCCATGTTATTATAGGTTCTTCCTGCTCCTTCTATATTGCTGGTATACAATTTTAACTCTAGAGACTTTTCATAGTAAGTCATTGCTAGCTTTGTATCTCCCATTTTTTTATGGATCTGTCCAATGTTGTGATAAACACTACTCAGACCAAATGAGTCTTTTTGTTGGATCATTATGTTAACGCAATCATTGTAAACTTCTAAGGCTCTAGGGTTGTTTCCTAAACGGTTATAAGCGACACCTTGATTGATCAAAGCTCTCGCCATAATAGAACTATCTTTCGTCTCTTCACTGATGGAGTAAAGTTTATGGAGGTAAACTAAAGCAGTATCAAACTGACTTAATCGATTAAAGGTGATCCCCAATTGATTATAGGCCCTTCTTAGTTGTTGGTCATCTTCAGGAGGGAGTGCGATTACTTTTTTTAGCACGGGAACAGACTGTTCATAGAAGCCACTATAATTGTAAGCTTTAGAAATCTCAATCCAGTTGTTGACCATCCACTTCTCATTATTAATTGCCTCAGATAGCGCAATGGCTTTTTCGAGTTGCTCAATGGCCTTCTTATTCTGCCCTTTTCTACGATGAGCACGCCCCCAATAATAAGTACTTTTTATGGTAGCTAGACTATCGTTCTGCTCTTCCGCCAGTTGGTAAGCGATTTTTGCATATTTGAAAACATCCGACTTACTTTTCGATTTCTCTGCTATTTTTAAGGAAAGATCCAGTTGTTGTGCCTTATTTATACTCGATTTTACCACAGCTTTTAGACTATCTATATTGTTTTGTTGAGCAAATAGAGAGAATGGAAGGAAAAAGCCACAAAGATAAAGTAGTCGTATTCGTTTCATGAAAGGACAGGTGATGTATTCTAAGCAAAGATAATAAATTGACGTATCTTTATACTATGGAAAAAAAACGCCCAGTAACAGATTGGCTTCCCATCACCCGTAAGGAGGTAGAAATGCGCGGTTGGGATGAATTAGATGTAGTGATCATCTCTGGAGATGCTTATGTAGATCATCCCGCTTTCGGTAATGCCGTTATCGGTCGAATTATGGAAGATGAGGGGCTGAGGGTAGCTATTGTGGCACAACCCAATTGGCAGGATGATCTTCGCGATTTCAAGAAAATGGGGCGACCTCGCTTGTTTTTTGGCGTTACCTCAGGTTGCATGGATACGATGGTCAATCACTACACTGCTTCTCGCCGAAAACGCTCCACAGATGCATATACCCCAGGAGGAAACAGTGGACACCGTCCAGATTATGCTGTTCGGGTTTATTCCAGAATTTTAAAAGAACTGTATCCTGATGTGCCTGTATTGATTGGTGGCATCGAAGCTTCATTGCGTAGAGTAACGCATTACGATTATTGGGCGGATGAATTATTTCCAAACATCATAGAGCAAAGTGGTGCCGATATGCTAGTTTACGGAATGGGAGAAATGCCCTTGCGGGAAATTATCCGCTTGATGAATAAAGGGGTTCCGTTTAGTTCCTTAACAACAATACCGCAAACCGCCTTTCAAGTCGCAAAGGATGGAAAGTTGCCAATTAATAAAAATTGGGAAGACGTCACCTTGCATTCGCATGAGCGATGTCTACGTGATAAAATGTCTTATGCTGCTAATTTTAAAATTGTAGAGCAAGAATCTAACAAGGTGCAGGCAAGGCGTATTTTGCAGGATGTTGGCGAGAAAAAATTGGTAGTAAACCCGCCTTATCCACCAATGATAGAAGAAGAGATTGATCGTTCTTTTGATTTGCCCTATACCCGACAGCCACATCCAAAATATGCAAAGAGAGGTTCGATACCTGCCTATGAAATGATTCGGTTTTCCATCAATATGCATCGAGGTTGTTTCGGAGGTTGTAGCTTCTGTACCATTTCTGCGCATCAAGGAAAATTCATTGCGAGCCGATCTGAGAAGTCCATCATGAAAGAAGTGGAGGTGGTTACTCAAATGTCGGATTACAAAGGCTATATCTCTGACCTTGGAGGTCCATCGGCCAATATGTACAAAATGAAAGGTAAGGTACAATCCATCTGTGACCGTTGCGTAAGCCCTTCCTGTATACACCCTGTTATTTGTTCTAATCTGGATACCAGTCATAAGCCAATGACGGAGCTTTACCGAAAAGTAGATAAGCACCCTGAAGTGAAAAAAGCATTTGTAGGCTCAGGTATTCGTTATGATTTATTAGCAGAAGGTTATAATAAAAACCACGATGGTTCTTTGGATGAATATATGGAGCAAGTGGTTTGCAATCATGTGAGTGGTCGACTCAAGGTAGCTCCGGAGCATACCTCCGATGCCACTTTGAAGATCATGCGAAAACCTTCTTTCAAACACTTCCATGAGTTCAAAAAGAAGTTCGATAAAATCAATAAAAAGAATGGATTAAACCAGCCTTTGATTCCTTATTTTATTTCTAGTCATCCTGGTTCTACGGAAGAGGAAATGGCTAACCTTGCTGCAGAAACAAAAGAGATGGGGTTCAAATTAGAGCAAGTACAAGATTTTACTCCGACACCAATGACTGTAGCTACAGTGATTTACTATTCGGGTGTGCATCCTTACACTTTGAAACCGGTTTACACCGCAAAAACAAAAGCAGAAAAACGGAATCAGCACTTGTTTTTCTTTTGGCATAAAAGAGAGAATCACCAGATCATTCGCGATAAGCTAAAGAAACTAGGCCGGGAAGACTTATTGGAAAAACTGATCAACGATAAGAAGAAATTTAACAAGCGGGAGATGATAAAATCTAAGGCGAAGCAAGATCGATCACCTAGGAAGAAAGGGAATGGAAAGAAGAGAATTAAGCCGGGGTCGAAAAAGTGGAGAGGAAAGAAATAAAGTAGAGGTATTGAATAGTTAGGGAGTATCCGATCCCTAACCCTAATTTTGAAAACCACCACAAAGAGGTTGTATCGTGAAGACGGTACAACCTCTTTTGTTTTGTTTAGGTGGTGGAAACCCGCTGCATATTTACATAATAGTAGTGATTCGCATGACTCAATTTTTCAGGAAACGGTGCGTCTTTTTCATTGTCCCACTTTCATTCCGAATCTCTAACAAGTAAATTCCAGTATTAAAATTTTCACAATTAATTGTTGTAATCGTGTTGTCAGAAATTAGAAAGGAAGACATCAGTACGCCTTGCATTGAATATATTTCAAGCACGTCACCGTCGTTCAGATTTTCAGATTTGATAAAAAGTTGGTTTTCTACAGGGTTTGGATAAAAAGTGGTTTTCCTTTTATTAATAGTTGCCATTGCAATGTTAGAATATTCAAAAGCTCCATCAAAATCTACTTGCTTAAGGCGATAATAATTATTGCCGGGGCTTGGGCTCTCATCCACAAAAGTATATTGATTTTGTTCTATTGTTGTACCACGACCATTAATCTTTCCGAGGGAAGACCAATTTTGTGAATCAATGCTTTTTTCGACTTCGAAGTAATCGTTGTTGGTTTCAGAAGCAGTTGACCAGTTGACCGTTACAGTGTTTGTCCGTGGTGTAGCTTTGAAGGAAGTGAGTTCGACGGGAAGCAAAAGTCCACCAGCGGTATTTACAAAGCCAGAATACAAGATGCCAGTAGAGGTATTGCAATTATTAAAATCGGTACAAGCGGCTATTTCTATATCTACGCTTGATTCTGTAACGGGATAACTGATGGTTACTTTCCAGTTAGCTCCTGGAGTGGTTACATCGTCAAACTCTCCAGCAACGAAGCCACTGAACTGGGCGGGAGTACCGTATCTTATTTGAGCCATAGTCCCTTCGCCGAATCCCGTATCAGAGTTAATCCAAATGATAATGGTCCCCGCAGTAGGGTTTGAGTAAGTAACGTAATTGACAAAACTTACAGAAAAAAGTGAAGAGCAAAAGTAGAAGATAAAAATTAAAGTAGTAAAAATGTTTTTCATGTGTAGGGAGATTAAAGTAGTTTTGTATTTAAAAGTGGTCGAAAATTATGATAGGAATATAGAGGTCATAATCATCTGTTAAAGAAAACCTTTTAGAATGAAACATTTTCTTTAACAGTTTTAAAAATTAAACCTTAAACAGCCACTAAAAATAAAATAAATATTTAAATAAAATACTATTTTTTAACTACTTTAACCAGACTGTTTTCTAAACTACAATCAACTCGTAATGAAAAGAATTCTGCAAGCTTGCGCCGTTTCGGTACTTCTATTCACCTCATATCTACAACTTCAAGCTCAGGACTTCATGCTCCAGGGTTGGTACTGGGATTATCCCAAAACTGAACAAGGTTTTAGTTGGGTAGATACGATTTCCAATAAAGTTTCGGAGTTATCTGATGCAGGGTTTACCTATGTATGGCTGCCACCTTTATCTCGTGCGAGTTTCGGGAATGGTAGTAACGGGTACGACCCCAAGGACCTATATGACCTGGGTATTGATGGAATAGGGCCAACGGGGTTTGGAACACGATCAAAACTGGATATCCTCATTTCAGCATTGAATGCTGCGGGTGTAAATACGGTTGCAGATGTGGTTTACAACCACCGGGATGGAGGGGTGCCTGAAGATAACCCTTTTGTAGAAGACTGGATTGAAAACTTGGATTGTAGTAAGGTTGGAAATGGAGATCAGCCTTTTCCTTCTGATCGTTTCCGTTGCTATCTTCCTCTTGGAGGAACTAGTGGAAATGGTGCAGGAGTTTATTATTTTAAAATCAGGTCAGTTTCCAAACACCCCAACTTCTACGATAAACCTTATCAGCTATTTATGGAAACCAACACCGTAGGGAATCAAAACCTACCTGCCGATTCGGAAGATGAAAGTGGTGGCGGAAATGGTGGTGATGATTGTGGGCAATCCAACAATACAATTTCATTAGGGGTAAACTGTTTGGCCACATTGGATAATATCGGCTCCTGCGCAGGGTCATGTGGTATTGATGAATTCGCATTGACCCTTACTGCCAGCGACTTCAATGCCGGAGGAGATACGATTTGGATCAAATTTACGAATACGTCAGGATATGCAGATCAGTATATTGCAGGTTTATACAGTTCGGCGGCAGGGGCAGACATTCAGAATCAAATAGGATATCAAACCTTCACAGATTTTAGTAATGTTCCCAGTGGTCGTGGTCAGATGGATTATACTTTTTTCCGTCCCAACGGGAATCCAACGAATCTCGCGGGCGACTACGATCAAATGTATTTCTTCTATGATTACGATCAACGTGACAATCAAGAAACGAAAGATTCGCTGAACGCCTGGACAGAGTGGCTATGGGAAGATGTTGGAATTCGTGGTTTCAGAATGGATGCTGTCAAACATTTTAATTATCAATTTACCGGCGATTTATGTGATTACTTACATGACAAAGGAATTGATCCCGGAATGATGGTCGGTGAATTTTTTGACACTAACGCAGGTACACTTAACAATTGGGTCACAAACGTAGAATCTGAAATGGACACTGATACCAAAGCAGCGATTGACATTCGAACTTTTGATTTTGCACTGCGTCAATCCCTAAAGAATGCCTGCGATGCTTTTGGTTATGATGTCAGAAATGTCTTTCAATCCGGGATGGTAGATGGAGTAGGAGCGAATGGGTATAATGTTGTCACTTTTTTAAACAATCACGACTACAGAGATGAGGGCCAGCCGGTAGCTAATGATCCAATGTTGGGATATGCTTATTTGTTGACAAACAACAAAGTTGGCTTACCTTCGATCTTTTATCCGGATTACTATCCTGTTACGCCGTTGCATTACCCTCCTACGAATTTGAAAGAGGATATAGATGAGCTAATACAAATTCATAAAGATTATATTCTCAATTCCAGTTCTGTTGATTATCTAAGTCGCTTTTCTACACCTTACAGTTCTAGTTATATTTCTGATCCGAACCACTCAAGTACCACTTTATTGTATCAACTCTCTGGAGGTATTGGGAACAAGGAGGTTATTGTAGCTATCAATTTTGCGGGAGAAACGCTGAAGGTAGATCATCAGATCAATTCCAGTAACCTTATTGTTGGAGATACACTTTTTGACGTGTTGGGTAATTCTAATTTTCCCTATGCGCTGGTTAGTGGTACCAATCAAATTTATGTGGAATTGCCCGCTCGTTCCTATTCTGTCTGGATCAATGAAACTACGACTCCTCTTCCAGTGGATCTAGTTGATTTTAGTGCAAGCGAACAGAATGAAAGCGTATTGTTAAAATGGAGGACGGCGACAGAGTTGAACTTCGACCGTTTCGAACTGGAGCGTTCTCCAAATAGTCGTGATTTTGAGAAAATAGCGAGTCAAAAATCGCGTGCAGACAACGGAGGAGGAGCGAGTTATCTATACTTGGATGAGTTACCTTTACGGAATCAAAATAACTATTATCGTTTAAAAGTAATAGACAAGGATGGTTCATTTGTTTATACTAATATCCAGACTGTTTATTTTAATGATATTGCCCCAACAGCTATTTTACAACCGAATCCAGCAACAGAAGAGGTGGTTTTGCAATTGGCTACTCAACAAAAGGAAAATATAAATATTGACTTGTACCATCCGGACGGTCGATTGCTTTCTACTGCAACGTATAACGCAGTGGAAGGCGACCACAAAATTCGGCTTTCACTGGATGCTGTTCCTCAGGGGTTATACCTTGTAAAATTAAGAATGGGAGATAAAATATTATTTTTGAAAGGAATTAGAAATCATTAGCACACTGGAAATTAGGTTTCGTCAGATTTTCAGACTAGATACATATTGGCTTGACCGCAGAGCGGTCACATAAGGTTCGCCCATATTTCCAAGGTGTTTCCGACCCCATCGGGCGTCGCATCCTCACAATTTGGTACGTAAAGTGCGACGCCCGATGGGGTCGGAAAGCAGGGTTCGCTTTCAGCTAACCTACTGTGACCTAAATGAGGTCAGCCCTATATTGCGCAAAAGTGACGCAACTCTACATCGTCAGGTTGTACATTGTTACTAAGGTCTGCTTAGCTTCAATCGATAAGCCGCAATCAACTGCCGATCACCAAAAAGCATAATCTTTCCAGTCTTCATATTCTTAGTGTGGATAACAATCGTATACTCATCTCCCTTTTTCATACGCTTCACTATCTCATATTCATCTTGCTTATCTTTGTAAACAGTGAACTGTCCAATTTTCTTCGGTGAGGTGAAAGTAACAATCATTTCTTCTCCTTTTACGAACTGCTGCATGACCTGCAAAGGCTGATAATTGCTAATGTCGAAATCAAAAAATCCACGTCCAATAATAGGGAAGTTTTTGAATTGATTACGCATCATGATGGTGTCTGTCAGCATGCAAGCGGTATCTCTTGGAAGGTGGTTCAAGCTAAAAGGCTCACTTTTCGCTAAAAAATAATTTGGATCATAATCAAAAACGAAATCATTGTATTTATCCAAATAACCAGCACCATAGGTTGCATCAATAGGTTGCCATTCGCCATCTATCTTTACGAGGTTCCAAACATGCTTCTCTCCTGTACTTCGCAATTTTGAAGGATCAATTCTAATATATCCTTTTACCGTTTTAGCTTCTAGTCCAGCTTCTTGACAGAGGCTACTAACAATCAAGGCATAGTCTTCACAGATCCCAGCTCGGTTGCGTATGGCTTTTTTTACCTTGTTTGCGTTGTGTTCTTCCATTGCTGATTTACGGATGCGCTTTCCTTTTTTCTTATCTCGTTCGCCAGATTTGAAATCTTCATACAGTTTGATGTTGTAGGCAATGTTGTGTGTCGTCCAATGATAAATGGCTTCGGCTTTATCTCTGTCCGTCTTTGCTTCTTCCGTTAAGATTTCTGCAAGTTCGTCAATATCAATAGATCCACTCCCAATGGCAGAACGGTCGTAGAGTTCTTCCTCTTCTTCAAGGCCGGCAACGGCAGAGACTGTTGATTCTGTTTCCTGAGCGATAAGGTTAAAGGAAAAGAGTAGAGCTAGTAATAGTGAAAAGTACTTAGTCATAGTTTTGATTTTAATTGTAAGAAACTGCTGTCTACTTTTTTTACAAAAGTAGACAGCAGTTTAAGAGGTCGTGAAAAATA
Organism: uncultured Saprospiraceae bacterium; assembly: GCA_964508085.1. Lineage (GTDB taxonomy): Bacteria > Bacteroidota > Bacteroidia > Chitinophagales > Saprospiraceae > CALGLS01. The sequence goes on from CAZDTI010000018.1 coordinate 15,997, forward strand.
GTAGGTGGGTGTTCTTTGTTGTTACATAAGCAAAGATAACGCTTTTATAAAAGAAAATGCAACTGCTCCTTACACTAAAATTACGCATTAATAGCGCGACAGTAGGTAGTTTGAGGTTAATTAACTGCCTACTAGTTAGCAGTTAAACTACTTCTTCATAAAACGTATAGCTTCAATTTTTCTTGCTTTTAAATCCAATAATTCTATAACATATGCTCCAGAAATTAATCCAGATAGATCAAGTTGTATTTGTGTGCCTTTAAATTCAATAGATTTGATTTTATTTCCATTGGTGTCAAATAAATAGACTAAATAATCAGAAGGCTCACCACTTAAGGTAATCTGATCTTCTGCGGGGTTAGGGTAAAGGCTAAAAGGAATTTGCTTTTTCACCATAATGGATAAAACTGAGCTGTATTCAAATCGTCCATCGTAATCTATTTGTTTGATTCTATAATAGTTTAAGCCGACGGGCGCCTTTGGATGAATGAAGGTATAGCTGTTTGTAATACTGCTGTTACCTATTCCTTTTATACTGCCTATTTTATGATAGTTTTTACCATCTAAACTATGCTCTATGTCAAATCGCTCATTAAATTCTTCGGAGCTGGTAAACCAATCAATATGTACATCTCCACGGATCAATTCAGCTCGTGGGTTTTCCAACCACTCCACTGGTAATGGAATCTCTACCTCCGTAGTAGCTAGTAATCGAATAAAGGAAGCCTGATAATAAATGGCTGGTTCTGTTATTTCCCAGGAGTTTTCTGGCCAATTACTATTCCAGTCCAGATAGCTCTTTTGAGCAGGTTGATTGTGTGGGGGAGCCAAACTCAGAGGTCCTCCAAAGCTATTGTTAGGCCCTCCAGGGACATAGCCAGGAGGAGGGCCGTATAATGAAGTTGTTGCATTGTCCCAATCTGTTCCATCAGCAAACCAACCGTGGTAGATTTCATCTATGCAATGCTCCGCGCCAAGCGAATACATGTTGGAAAGATAAACTATTCCCTGTGGATTAACACCATGGAAGTAATGAACTAGTTCTGCGGCTTTTTGTTCGTAACTAGCACTATTCCCACTATTAATTCCATACTTCGAAATAAGGTGATTCAAAGAGCCATAACTCGCTTTAGTTTTATTAGATCCCCAATGATAAGTCCAGTCGGGCACAAAAGCTCGATATAAATCTTCATCATCAAAACCGTAGTAATTGTTCCAATTGTTAGTCACAGAGGTCGTTATAGAATTGATAATGGCATTGCTGGTATTTGCATCTGAGCCCGAGATGGAAGTATACAATAACAATGCTTCGGCAAGGTTAAGTTTGTAAGCGCTCCAGTCGTTACTGTTCATTATAGAAGCATCGTTAATGTTGTCTATTATATACTGATTGTAAGTACTGTTTCCTGTAAGATGGAAAAGATAAACAGCAGCTGTAAGTGCTTCTTCTTTTTGCTCCGCTGCATCCCGATCTGCATCTCCAGAGACAATACTGCCATCGTCACAATCTTCTTCTAATGTATTACCGGTTAGGAAAGGCAAAACGTAAGCCCAGGCATCAATGGCTTTATCTTCAAGGGTTTGTGCATAACTCGCTAAGGAAGGGAATGCTTGAAATACTTTAGCTGAATGAGCTAAAGTGGCAGCGACAGAAATAGAAGCTGAAGTACAAGTTGGGCCGTAAAAGCGGTCGTCAGCATTTGCAGAAGGAGGTGCAGCTGTATTTTCATTATAGTTCTGACTGCCCATTTTAATGATGACAGAACCGTCGTCATTTATCATTTTTAAAAGCCAATCCAATTCCCATTTCACTTCATCAATAATGTCCGGAATGCCATTTCCTGATTCTGGAATATTCCAGGCATCCGTAAAAATACTATTGTTGTCCTGGTAAGCCCAAAGGAGATCGTGGAGTGTTGAGCTGGTAAAGGTGACATACTTATTATAATCACCAGCATCAAACCAACCACCACTAAGGTCTTTTTGTAAACTCGGATCATTAGGGGATTCTATGCTTTTGCAATTGGCATCTTGGGTAAAGGAAACCACATCAGTCCAACCCGTTTCTGCATAAGGCGCATTCTTAGCTTGCCCACAACGGTTGTAGAAAAACATCCGCCCTGCTGCTTTTATAATTTCTGTGTACACATTGTTATTGATGTCGAAAATTGCCGAGCTTTCATTATTGTCAAAGTCATAAATGTAATAAGAACCAGCTGTTGTGACACTAGAGAAATCGAACCACCAACCTTTGTCACCAGAAGTTGTTTGTGTACTTCCATTGTTCCAAATCACAGGCGCTCCAGAAAAAACGACTGCATCTGTATTCGCGTCTCTAAGTTCTAAAAGACTAGAGGGTGTAAAACTATCACCTGAATTATAACCAACTTGAGGGTCAGAAATAACTGCAACTTTTTCCGCATCTTCCAAATAGCCAAATTGATCCACATGAATGAAACTACTGCTTTGACCAAAAGCGAAAACAGAAAGGAACAGTAAAAAAAAGGAGAGTAAGGTTTTGATTCGCATGATGTGTTAATTTTGTTTTTCAAATATAGAGAATTTGAATTTCGATGGCGAATTTTAAAACCAAGGAACTGCTATTTTGCCTATTATATAGCGGAGGTGTATTTTTTTGCGTTTTGAGGAAGGGGCGAAGGTTGATAAGTTTGTCATCAGTTAATCGGTAACTCCGTTCGAATACTTTTGGCTCACCTTTACATCGCTTAGCTTCCCTTGCAGCTGGTTTAAAAAATCTTCAGGTGAAGCTAGAAAGAATAGTATTTCCTCCTGCCGCCGATTCATTCAAAAAAAAGAACAATTCATTCCAAAAATATATTTTTACTTGAACAGATGCCCTAATATTGCATTGTATTCGCGATTGACAGTTGAATTAACTCCTAAAAAATAAAAAAATGCAAGACACTTACAAGACACTTCTGATAACCCTTTTTAGTTTAATTAGTATTCTGCTTTCTGCTCAGGAAGCTCAACAAACCGTTCGTGGTACGGTGATAGACCAACAGGCGGACATGCCGTTAATTGGCGCAACGATAGAATTCCTCAGTGGTACCGAGGCTAAAGGCGTCTCCACGGATATAGACGGACGTTTCGAAATGAAAAATGTGCCGCTTGGACGTCATCAATTTCGCATCAGTTACATCGGATATAATACGATTACTTTACCCAACGTATTAGTAACTGCTGGAAAAGAAGTAATCCTTGACTTGGCTATGGAAGAATCGACCGTTAATATGGCAGAGGTAGTTGTTACTGCCGAAGTAGAAAAGGATAAAACGATCAATAAAATGGCCGGAATTAGTGCTCGTACTTTTTCACTAGAAGAAGTAACGCGTTATTCTGGTGGTGCCAACGATGTCTCTCGAATGGCAAGTAATTTTGCAGGAGTAAGTGCGATGAATGATGGCCGTAATGATATTGTTATTAGAGGTAACTCACCATCTGGTGTCCTCTGGCGTTTGGAAGGTATTCCTATTCCAAACCCTAATCACTTTTCTACTTTAGGTTCTACCGGTGGCCCAATATCGGCATTGAATACTAATATGTTGAAGAACTCTGATTTTATGACCTCTGCCTTTCCTGCGGAATATGGAAATGCCAATGCGGGCGTTTTTGATATCGGGTTTAGAAACGGAAATAAAAACAAGCACGAATTTACGGGGCAACTTACGGTCTTCAATGGCTTGGAATTTATGGCGGAAGGTCCTTTGAATAAAAAGAAAACCAGTTCTTATATGGTCAGTTACCGCCACTCTTTTGTAGAATTGGCACAACGGGCGGGTATAAATGTAGGAACAGCTGCTGTCCCAGATTATAAAGACTTAGCGTTTAAATTAGATTTTGGTACCGGGGAGTTTGGTAAGTTTTCCTTCTTTGGTTTGGGAGGAGTAAGTGATATTGATTTTCTAGCAGAAGATCTAACAGAGGATGACCTCTTCGCAGACCGGAATGACGTTAATTCTTACGCAACGAGTCAGTTGGGGATTTTAGGAATGAATCATCGAATAATTTTGGACGAGAGTACTTATGTGAGAACAACGCTGATGGCTTCCAATTCACAAAATACTTACAATGAAAATCAAGTGCAAGTAGATGATTCTGAGTACAAATGGTTTGATTTAGAGGATACTAATAATCGTTATTCATTATCTAGTTATGTTAATAAAAAATTTAATGCGCGTTATACAATGAGGGTTGGTTTGTTAGCAGAATATTATGATATGAATGCTTTCAGTCGTACCCGCGCACTAGAACCAGAATGGAGAACGCTTCGGAATTTTAACGACGGAATTACTTTGTTACAAGCTTACGCTCAAATGCGATATAAACCAGCAGAAAAAGTAACCATCAATGGAGGTTTGCACAGTCAATATCTAGCCTTAAATGATGAGGTAGTCGTAGAACCGCGGTTAGCCATCAATTACGACCTTACTAAATCATCTAAGCTAAGTTTGGGTTATGGCCTCCACAGCCAAATGCAACCTTTGCCGATTTACTTTTTTGAAATAGAAAATTCAGATGGAACTCTAAATAGAGAAAACCAAGAATTGGGTTTCACCAGAAGTCATCATTTTGTAATAGGTTATGATCAAAAAATAGGGACGAATTGGAGAATCAAAACCGAAGCGTACTATCAATGGTTGTTCGATGTGCCAGTAAATCGTTTTGCCAGTACTTTTTCTGTGTTGAATACGGGCGATGATTTTGGGTTTGAGGAAAACCCTGATTTAATAAACGATGGAACTGGGAATAACTACGGATTCGAATTAACGGTGGAGAAATTTTTCAGCGAAGGCTATTATGGCCTTATTACTGCTTCTATATTTGATTCGAATTATACACCTAGTGATGATATTGAACGAAATACTTCTTTCAATAATAAGTATACCTTTAATTTCCTAGCAGGTAAGGAGTGGTACCTGGGAAAATCGAAACAAAATGCACTTACTTTTGATATGAACCTGACCATGGCAGGTGGACGTTATTATACCCCGATTGACTTGGAAGCGTCCAGAGCGGCTGGTGTAGCGGTACGTGATGAAAGCCAAGCTTATAGTGAGCGCTATGACCCTTACTTCCGATTGGATGCAAAGATTGGTTATAGAATGAATAGTAAAAAGAAGAAAATATCTCAAACTTGGTTCTTAGATTTTCGTAACTTAACGAATCATGAAAATATTTTCTCTATTAGATACAATGAAAGTACTGGAGAGCTATTCAATGTTTATCAGATTGGTTTCTTTCCGGATTTTAAGTATCAGATACAATTCTGATTATTTTACGGACAACTGAGCGATCCGAGATGAAAAGACTACTGCTGTTCCTCGACTCCCTATCGGTCGCTTGGAATGACAGTCTTCGGATTACTACGTTTTGATTTGGTACTCTTAGATGGTATAGAATAATTACTTTTATATAAAAACATGCGTTCAACAAAAACACTTATTGGGATAGATGATCGTTGGCTGATGCTGATAGGAATTCCTATCGTGGCCACTCTGATTGAGTTGATAATGTTTCACGAGCGTATCGTAGAGGATCCTATAACATTACTGTATTGTTTTCCGGTTGCACTGATTTATACCACCGTATTCTGGGTGTGCTTACGTGGGGTCGCTTTGTTTTGTAGGGATCGTTACTTTGAAGCGAGTGAGATAAAAAAGCGATTAGTTATACAAGTCATTTTAGTGATGCTAACCTATTCTGTGGTTAAAGTTGTCGTAGGGTATTTCTTGGATGATTTGACATTTTCAATGACTGGTGTCGAGGATAAGCCAGAAGGCCTGGGTATGACACTCAGTTCTCTTACTATTGCTTTTTTGGTTTTAGCGATTTATGAAGGCATTTTTTATTTTACTCAGTTGAAAGCGTCTTTGATAGAGCAAGAGCGTTTGAAAAAGCAGCAGGTTGCTTCTCAATTGGAAGGTTTGAAAAATCAGGTGAATCCACATTTCCTATTTAACAGTATGAATACACTCGCTCAGTTGATCCCCGAAGATTCTGCTCGTGCAGTGAAGTTTGTAGAGAAACTATCGAAAGTTTATCGTTACATTTTGGAAATAAAAGACAAAGAGTTGGTGACATTGGAGGAAGAAATGAAGTTCCTAAATGCGTATTTGTTTTTGTTAAAAGAACGCTTTGAAGAGAACCTGCAAGTGGATATTTCTATTTCAGAAGAATATATGAAGAAGAAGGTATTGCCACTTTCTCTTCAGTTGTTGATTGAAAATGCAATAAAACATAACATTACTTCTACTGAGCAACCTTTGTTTATAACGGTGATGATAAAAGATGGGAAGTTGTTTGTTGAAAATAAGTTGCAGCGAAAAAATCAGGTGATGCATTCTACGAAAACAGGCTTGGAGAATATTAAAAGTCGTTATTCTTTTTTTACAAAAGTCCGAGTGTTGATTGATGAGACGGCAGAGCGGTTTTCGGTGGCTTTGCCTTTGATTGATTGATGAAATATTTTAGAAGGAAATGCAAAAAATTCTACTCATAGAAGATGAAAAGCCCGCTGCACGAAGACTTACAAGTCTCATTCAACAATGTGTACCCGGTTGTCAAATTCTAACCGTCTTAGATAGTGTGAAGTCAGCAACTCAATGGCTAAAAACAAATATCCCGCCTGATGTCATCTTCATGGATATCCAACTGGCGGATGGTATTAGTTTCGATATTTTTTCCAAAGTAAAGATAGAAGTCCCAGTTATCTTTACCACTGCCTATGATGAATATGCGCTCAAAGCCTTCAAAGTAAATAGTATCGACTATTTATTGAAACCCATTGAGAAAGAAGAGTTGGAACAAGCCATTCAAAAATATGAACGCCTTACGAAGCCTACGGTTTCTTATGACCAAGACACTTTTGATAAAATGCTTCAAGCCATTGCCGGAAAAAAATATAAGGAACGTTTCCTTGTGAAAATTGGTCAGCAACTGATACAAGTGCCTGTTACGGAAATCGCTTTTTTCTATGCGTCTGATCGGATGGTTTTCGCGCACTGCCATGACAGGAAACGCCACGCTATTGATTTTACTTTGGATCAATTGGAAGGGATGGTAAATCCAGATAATTTTTTCAGAGTTAGTCGAAAGGCGCTCTTACATCATGGAGCGATACGGAAAATCCACAATTATGAGAATCGGAGGTTGATATTAGACCTAGAGCCAAAAGTTGATGGAGAGACCTTGGTGAGCCGAGAAAGGGTAGGGGCTTTTAAAGAATGGTTAGATCGATAGAGATACGCTCAAAAATATCGCCTCACTGCCTCGAACTGCTAAAGGAGAGCTTCCGCTCACGGTGGCATTCTGAAGTACACTCCTAGGAAACTAATATATTCTGTTTACTACAATTTCTTCTTCCTTCCCGGGTTATCTTTTAAGAAGCTTCCCCAATCACTGTATTTCTTTCCGGTACTTCCTCCTCGTCCAGATTGATAGTAATGACAAACGGCAGTTGCTAGCGCATCTGTTGCATCGAAGTAATCCTTTTGTAGCTTTTGCTTTAAAATGGTATCTAACATTGCAGAGACCTGTTGTTTGGAAGCATTCCCATTTCCGGTTACGGCCAGTTTTATTTTCTTAGGGGCATATTCCTGAATGTCTACATTCAGAGTCATGGCTGCAGCAATGGCAACGCCTTGAGCGCGACCCAGTTTTAACATTGATTGCACGTTCTTACCGAAGAAGGGTGCTTCAATCGCCATCTGTTTTGGATTGTGTCTTTTAATGATGGCTTGTAACCGTTCAAAAATCTTTTGCAATTTATCCTGTGCGTTGTCATACTTACTCATTTTGACTACGCCCATTTCGACAAGAAAAATTTCTTTCTTACGGATTTCGATGATGGCGTAACCCATGATGTTGGTTCCGGGGTCTACGCCGAGGATGCGGTATGTGTCTGTATTGGCCAAATATATTTGTAGGTATTAATGTGAAGTATATATTTTATGTACTTTAGTCTCATAAAGGTAACCTTTCTTGAGGATAGGAAAACAAGAAATTGATAAACCGAAGCCTTAGTGAATTCGATAGTACAACAAAACCTTGGAAAACCCGTATCTTTCGGAATCGAAACACAAAACAAACAGAAAGAAATCACCGCTGCGCCACCTACCCCTAATCGGGTTTGGAAGATCAATCCTATAGTAGAAAAGTTACTTAAGTTTGCGATCGTACTGGCCTTATCTTGGGTGATTTACAATCAGGTTTGGGCCAGAGAAAATGCCACAGAATTATGGAATACCTTTCTGGAAAGCCTGACCTGGGAAAGAGCGGGTTGGCTGGTAGCCGCTTTTGCTTTGATCCCCCTAAATTGGGCTTTTGAAACCCTAAAATGGAAAGAACTCATCAAAGAAATCGAAACCCTCTCTTTTTGGAAAATGTATTCGGCTATTTTATCTGGTGTAACCTTTTCTGTTTTTACGCCCAATAGGATAGGGGAGTATGCCGGACGGATTTTATTTGTGAAAGCGGAGAATAACTGGAAAACGGTAGTAGCGACTTTGGTTGGGAGTTTTAGTCAGTTATTAGTGTTACTTTCTGTAGGGATTTTGGGCCTTTCCTTTTTTATCTGGCAATATTTAGAATTAGAGGTATATGTTTTGCGAGGTATATTGTTTTTAGGCTTGGCAGGAATGGGTTTGATGCTGTTTTGTTTTTATAATGTAGACCTGATGGTGCCTATTGTAAAGCGATTACCATTAAAGAAATACCTACTCCCTTATGTCAAGCATTTAAACGTTTTACGGAATTATCGATCTAAGGAATTGAGTTGGGTTTTGTTATTTGCTTTTTTGCGCTATGCTACTTACACGACGCAATACTATTTGATGTTGATGTATTTTGGCGTCGAAGTTCCGTTATTATCGGGGATCGCTTGTATCGCAACCATTTTTTTATTGCAAACAAGTATCCCTCTTCCTCCGATTATGGGGCTGCTTATGCGAGGCGAAGTAGCTCTATTTGTTTGGGGAAACTTTTGTGATAATGACCTCAGTATCCTAGCCTCCACCTTCAGTCTCTGGGTAATAAACATGATTCTGCCCGCGTTGATTGGAATAATATTTATCGTGAACATAAACGTATTAAAATCTTTAGGCTATGCAAGCAAAGATGATTAAAATAAGCTGCGCCGTTACCTTTCTGGTTTTGTTAACCATGGCTTTCACAACTAAAGAAGTAGTGGAGGTAAACGCCAGCGAAGACTATTCTGTCATTCTAGCAAAGCACAAGGAATCTCACCCTGCCATTCCGAGGGAGGGAGGCCTGACTGCTTCAAGCTTTGTCATTCCGAGTGAGCGCAGCGAATCGAGGAATGAAATGAATCCCTGCTCAATGGAAAATACTGCTTTCCAATCAGAGGAAGTATTGACCTATAAGATTTATTACAATTGGAATTTTATCTGGATACCTGCCGGAGAAGTATTGTTTAAAGTAACAGATGAAGATGGTCAGTATCATTTGTCTGCTAAAGGAAAAACCTACTCTTCCTACGAATGGTTTTTTAAAGTGCGTGATAACTACGATACTTATATCAATAAAGAAACGCTATTGCCAACAACTGGTATTCGTGATGTCCATGAAGGAGGTTATACACTTTATGATAAGGTAACTTTCGATCAGGAACGCAGAAAAACAATTTCTGTGCGTGGCGATCATAAGGATAAAACCATCTTGCGGGAGTTTGATGTGGATGCGTGCATGCATGATGTCTTGTCCATTATCTACTATGCTAGAAATATTGATTTTGAACATGTGGAAAAAGGAGAAGAATTTCCAGTTCAAATTTTTATGGATAAGAAAAGCTGGCCACTAAAAGTGAAATACAAAGGTAAGCAGGAGAAGACGAAAGTGAAAGGGAATGGTAGTTATAAAACCATCAAGTTTAGTCCAGAAGTTATCACTGGTGAAGTTTTTGAGGAAGGAACAGAGATGAATGTTTGGGCTACGGATGATAAAAATAAAATTCCAGTATTGATAGAATCACCTGTTTCTGTTGGTGCTGTAAAGGTAGTGTTGCAAGGGTATTCTGGGCTGCGCCATCCGATGGAGGTGAAGCATTGATTCCTCGGCTCCCTTCGGTCACTCGGAATGACAATGGGGTCTGTTCATTTTTTCAGATGAAGACCCACTGTCATTCCAAGCGAAGGAGGACGACGGAGTCGAGAAATTATTTTACACCATGTACATCCATTTGAGGGAATGGGAAAGAAATTCCTTCTGCATCAAAAGCCTTCTTCACATTTTCCTGCATATAGAAATAGACATCCCAATAATGTTCGCTTTTACAGAAAGGGCGCGTATTCAAATTCACGGAGCTATCTGCAAGCTCGCCAACAACGACACCTTGTTTGGGATCATCCAAAATCCAAGGACATTCCTTTCCGACGCGTAGAATGGTTTCTCTTGCTTTATCTATACTATCATTATAATCAATACCGAAAGTCATTTCAACCCCGATGGTTTCTTGTCCAGAAATATTGGTAATGACGTTAGAAGTGACCACTCCATTAGGGACAATGATTCGCTTGTTATCTAAAGTCGCTAAAACGGTATTGAAAATTTGAATTTCTTCAACCGCTCCTACTTTCCCTCCTCCAATTTCCACTAAGTCTCCTACTCGGTAGGGTTTAAATACAAGCAGTAGAACACCACTGGCAAAATGTCCAAGACTGCCTTGCATAGCCATCCCAATAGCAAAAGCCATTGCACTGAAAATGGCAATAAAGGAAGTTGTTTGAATACCAAACATTCCGGCAACACTTAGCAATAACATTATCTTCAGGCCTACACTTACTAAAGAAGCTAGGAAGGGACGAATAGTCTCATCAATGTCTTGTCTTTTCATGGCGTTGTTCACCACTCTGGTAATCATACCAATAATCCAAAATCCAATAATTAAAGTAAGAATGGCACCAACAACTTTTGGAGCATAGTCGGTTAGAAGGGTTGAAATTTGTTCGATACGGTCTTCCATGATTGTGTTTAAGTTTTTGTCAATAAAATAATCAAGTAGTTTATAATTATGCTTGATCGATTACGAAATATGAGCAAAGGTAATAAAAAAGGCAACCCATAAAATGGGTTGCCTTTTTTAGAAAAGTAATTTATTTAATGATTTCCGTATTAAAATGGAAGATCATCATCGGTAGCAGCAGGTGCTGCAGGAGCGGCTGGGGTAGCAGTTGTCGTAGCGGCAGGTGCTACTGGGGCAGCGGCTTGCTGAGTACCTGCTGCTTCCAAACGCCAAGCATCTAGGTTCGTGAAATAAGAAGTTTTACCTTCTTTAGTGTATTCCCGACCTCGTAAAGAGAAAGTTACTTTTACCTGATCTCCTTCATTGAAAGGATCCAGTTTATCACAGTTACCCTGTACCAATTGGAACTTGATAATTTGCGAGTAGGCACCATCTTCTATTTCCACAACAAATTCTCTTTTCTTGAAAGAGTCAGTTATTTGTTGGGTGTCCATTTTTTTGTATAATTTTCCTTCTGCTTCGTAAGACATAATTTTGAATTTACATGTTTTAAAAAAGTGGGTCTTTGAGATATTTGGTGTTTATTTTAAAAATGAATCACATAATAAATCAAAGAAGACAAAAGCAACACAAAAATACAAAATGTTTTATAAAAGGAAGCATACCTTAGTTATTAATTTGGGATAAAGTCTACTCATTCACGATCACCTTTCTAGTCGCCACTTCTTTGTCAGCATTTACCTGGATGAAGTAGACTCCGGATGGCATGTTGTCGCAATGTAAGAGATGATTTAAGGTTTTAGCGGAAGGTGAAAGTTGTTCTTTATAATATCGTTTTCCAAGTAGGTCAAATATTTCTATGGTTACCTCTTTAGGCGTGGTTTGGAAGTTTATAGAGAGGTTAATAACATCTAATGTTGGATTTGGGAATATATGGAAAGCGGAGTTCCAGATGGGTTCTTTGGAAGAAGCGATATAAGACACTGCTGCGATTTCGCAGTCGTTGGAAATGTCCTGATCAAAACGATGGTCAGGAGCTAATAAACAAATTTGAAAATCTTCGAAAATATGGTGCGGATCAGGGATATTAGTAGGTCTCCAATAATAACTAGTGTAAGTAGATGTACTGTCTGAAAGAATGAATGTTTCACCGGGGAGAATAGTTATGTTGTCTACATATCTAATAAAGGCGACCTTCTGAACAATTAAAACTATGGTCGCGTTTTGACGCATATGAAAATGAATGAATCGGTTTCTCTCCTACATTTTTTATCTCTATTTCAAAAAGGAGCCGTCCATAGCAGAACTTGAACCAGTCTGGAGCATCTTCATAAATATTTATGAGAGAAAGGGGATCCGTAGAAAGGCTAACCAAACTGATATCGTAGCCTTCAAAAGTAGGGGCAATGTTTATCGGAATTGATTTCACAAAAGATTGGGCTGGCGGTGAATCACTCCAACCTTGCCCAATCTCTTTATGTACTTTTCCAATCACATACAAGCTATCTTCTGTCGCTAAAAGATTATGAACTTTTGTAAATGGTTGATTAAAAAATTGCTCTCCTTATATTTGGAAATCATTTTTATTAAGCTGAATATATTTGGTATTCAGTACTCCTTTTTGATAAATAAAAAGATCATTGCTATTCCCCGTAATGCCCGTTGGATTTTCAATTGAAGTGAAAAAATCACTGGTCAATTCTATGGTTTCTGCAACCAAATCATAAACCATCAAATGATCCAGCGTTAATATGTAGACTTTATCTGCCTCTAAATACATTGATTGAATAATACTGTTAGCAGCGATTGTTTCTTGTAGCTCACCTTGTCCATTTAATAAATGAAGATCCGATTCAGTATGCGCTAATATCAAGGTATCATGAATTTGAGTAATTCCCAGAAGAGTCGTATCGACTACTTCTAATTGAATGTCCGTCAAATTTCCAATTTCATCAAACCATACTAAATGCCAGTGGATTCCTATAATCGTTCCGCTGTCAGTTTTGGTGGTTAAAGTAGAAGGAAAAGAGTGAAGAAAGTAAAATTCAGGATAGTCTGAAATGGTTAGCAAATTTTCAAACAATAGATTTCCGTCAGCGTCCAAACCAAAAACATACAAACCATCAGTATTGCTGATATAATCATCTGACTCTCTCCAATAACCACAACCAACGAGTAAGTCTGATGTCGTATTCCAATCTATATCTGTTACTTGCCAATATCCTCCGGGCTTGAGATTCGTTTTAAACGACACACCACTCTCATCCATGCCTACAACAATACCATCATGACACGTGTAATCGGAGCCAGCGAGATAAAGTTTGTCTTCTTTTACTAATGCAGGGTTTAAAAAGGGCCAGGGCTCCTCGGAATAAATATACTCGAGATCAAAAGTCTGTGCGGACAAAAAAGGAACAAAGCAAAAGAGTAAAGCGGTGAGTAGAATTGTTTTCATACTTAGGGAGTGAAGTGTTAAATTAAATAGCTTATTTTTCGACTAAATTAATCCATTTACTTTGAAAAACTAAGGCTACCTGCTCTGTATGACGGAGAGCTTGCAAATATTTTGTTAAACATGAATTTAGATTATTGGATTGGCGTACCAAAAAGAAGGAATACCAAAATTACTTCGGTATTCCTTCTTGGATGTGATCAGCTTGCTCAGAAAGAGTGCCAACCGTTTTTGAATAGGCTGGGAGTAGCCTACTAAGTTACAACCGGAGCTGGTTCAACGAGCTTGTAGATATCTGTGGGGCTCTCGCATAGTATAGCTCGTGTTCCTCTAATGGCAATTGGTGCCTTCAGAATCTCGGGGTTAAAGCGCAGTACCTTAATCCAATTTTCCCGGCTAAACTCCCGGCCGCGAATATGGCTTTGATAATAAGGATGTGCTTTGTTCAATAAATCTTTTGGATGACGCCCGATGGACTTTAAAATCGATTGCCAACTGGCTCCTGTGGATGGGGTCTGTCCAAAAGGAAAAGTGCGTACATGAGGAACCACACTTTGAGCATGAGCTACCGTTTTCCGATCGCTACTAGACTCCGGGCTGTAGTAAATTAAAATTTCGCGTTGATGGGTCTTCATGAAGCATATTTTTGGTTAGGAATGAGTTATCCATTACAATATGCTGATTTTTATTTTAAAATCAAAATATAATTTCACTTAAGGCGCGATGTGCCGTGTAAAAACAGGCAAATAGCTTGTTTTTACAGATTTAATTTTAATAACTCCGGATGAGTAGCATTTTGCAGCTTGCGTTGCTTAAATCCCCTGGGCCCTCGAAATAACTATACGGTTATTCGAAGTGGGCGAGGCACGAAAGAATCGAGGAATTAAACCAAATCATCCTCATTAAGAGGCCGCTCTTTCACAGGCGAAGTCATAGCGGCTTTCCCTTTATCGCGTGCAAAGAAGCCTGCGATAATTCCAAAGACAAAACCACCAATATGTGCCCACCAGGCTACACCACCACTAGCTGAGGCTTCTGCATTACCTAAAGCACTAAGTCCAGGAATGATCTGCATGATAAACCAAACACTAATACAGAATATAGCAGGGATGTGAAAAGTACGGAAAATATAAACGACTAGAATTTTCACTTTCGATTTTGGAAACATCACAAGATAAGCACCTAGTGCTGCTGAGATGGCTCCACTAGCTCCAACAGATGGTACGGAGCCACTACAAACCGGCACGCCATCAACACATCTTATACCGCCGTTTCCACAAACATTACAACAGTCAGCCAGCGCTGCGGAAGCATCATAGCTGAGGTAGATATGAGCGAAAGAGGCCGCCAGTCCACCAAGGATATAAAAACCGAGGAAAGGAATGTTCCCAACTGTTGCTTCAATATTATCTGCGAAAACCCATAAGAAAAGCATGTTTCCTATTAGGTGCATCCAACCTCCATGCATGAACATGCTGGTGAATAAGGTAATGTAATCCTGACCATTGGCAATTTGATTAGGGATACATCCATATTCACAAACCAAGGCATTTGGAAAACTCAATTGGAAAAGAAAGGCAATTATATTGAGTGCTATAAAAGCATAACTGAAAATAGGGAAGTAACCTCCTTTCACTTGTTCATCACCAATTGGAAATATCATAGTTGTTTGTTTTTGCGTCTTTGCTCTTTTGTTTCACCAAAGGAGTTAATCTTAATCGATTGATTCTGCAAAGTAATAAAAATGAGGTTCAAACAAAAATACCGCGACCAGCAGGTCACGGTATCAAACGTCAAAAAAATAAAATGCCAAGTGTTTTATAGAAAAAGATGTTAGGCCGCAACAGTCTTTACCAAGTTCAATTTTTCAATTCGAATATTGATGGCTCCTGGATTACGTTCTAGGCTTTTTCCAATTTCCGTCATTGTCTTTCCCTGGCTATAGAGTAGGGCGAGTTCTGCGTCTTCCTTTTTTGACCATGGTTCATATGCTCTGCTGTATTTTGCTTTTGCCTCTTTTATTCGGGCTACCCGTGCTTCCTTAGGGGCTTCTGTGTTTTCTTTTACGTTGAAATGTAACAAACTGCGCACGAGCGCTGCGGCGAAGCGATCAACCTCACTTTCGAATACCATGATTCCTCTGCGCTGCGGATCTTCGTCCGCCTTTACAGTAATTTCATTGATCTTTAAATAGTTGGAACCTTTTTCTGTTTCGTTGATGTCGAAGTAAAATTGGCGGTTACCTTTCGTTAGCTTTTCTGAGTACAAGGATTGCTTTTTCATGTTATTAGTTTTAATGATTGAGAAATAAGTGTTCACTAATAGGTTGCAGAAAAGGCGAAATTCCATAAAAGGAAATAGATTTTTTTCAATATTTTTTTATTGTTAAAGTATTTGTGATTGATATTCAGAAGTTTAGAGGGGATTATTTTTTTCGTTTTTTTGTGATGTTAAGATGTTTTTTTAGAATGAGCATTGAAATACTAGATGGAGAAGTTCTATTCTAAGGTGGCCATATATATAGTTTCATAGTTCGCCCTGATTATTATTGTATATTTAGAACCAGACATAAAAAATGAAGAATAAAACCTTAATCATCATAATTCTTGTAGTGCTGAATTCAATGTCCTCCTTAGGGCAGGATTCTATTCGAATAGACTCTGAACTATCTATTATTACAAAAGGGCAGCACAACCTTTCTGCCTTAGTTAACAATTTCGATTGCTTTCATTGTATAACAGGAGAAGTTGAAGACAATCCCTTCTTTCATCTCGGGGTATATACTGGGATTGATTACAAACTAACTTTGAATGAAAAATTTATTTTAGAAACTGGCTTGTACCTAGAAGAACGAAGTTACTCTGGGGGAAATAACACCATTGCCAATTGGGTATTGTTTCCTAGAATTAAAATAACCGCCGAGGACACATTAAGAATCAATAATGAAAAACTATTGTTTTCTATTACAGGAGGAGATTTTTGGGATGAAGATGTAAATGACATGCTAAGGCTTTACAATATAGATTATCATGCCTTAATGGCAAGTATTAAAATTGAAAAACTCTCCTTTGAATTTATGACTATTGGAGATTTATCACGAAATATTGGGCTTGATTTACATCAGCTCTATAGGTTTAGCTTGGCGTATGAAACGAATAAGTTCAAAAATGTTACTTCGATTAATGTAAATGAAGTATTTGCAGCGCCGAGAGGAGAACACTTAAAGCCAACAGATATAAACATCTCCAACTATTTTAGATTTCAATTTAAAAAACAAATTGGACTGGAAGGACAAGCCGAATTTAGAATGGTGAAGGATTCTCCGATCTCCTCAGCCTTGGGAATGAAACTGAATTACAAATCTGAAAGAATAAAGTTATCAACCGCCGTTAGATATTATGAATCTGAGTTTAACCAAGGATATAATGGAAGAAGACCAAGGTATTCCTCAGGGAATAATTATGTAGGAACTCAGCTTTATCCCTTAAAGAACTACTACAGAGATTTTTCTCAATGGGCCGTTTATACACACATGGAAGATCAGGATTTACTGGCCTTTGTCTTTTCCTTCTCCTGGGAAAGCAACAGAGAAAAAAGAATAGGATATTTTTGTGACCTTGATGTCAACTATATATACGACATGACGAATAGCCAAGATTATTTTTATCCGATATATAACGCAGGATTTCAAGCCAATTTTTTGAAAGTTTTTAATGGTCGAATATCCGTAACCAACAAGCATATGGATCTGAGAAACTTTTATCAAACCTTTTCGGTGAGTAAGATTCCGTTTCTTTCATTAGGAGTTAGTCTAGAGATAGATAAGTTGCGGTTGAAGACGGTGTATATGAAGAGATAGTTATAGGGGGCATAACAATACAGTTACGGATTGTCGTTATTCCTTAAACCATTTATTCTTAGCCGCTAACATCGAAGCCTCTACTTTAGAATGGACATTCAGCTTACGATAAATATTCTCCACATGGCTACTCACGGTTTTAGGAGAAATAAATAACTCGCTTCCGATAGCACTATAGCTTTGCCCGTGAGAAAGTAATTCCAAGATTTCGATCTCTCTTTTGGTTAGTTGAAAATCTTCTGGTTTTTTAGTGGAAGGGGTTGGATTGGTATTTCGTAGAAAAGCTAAAGTTTTTGCTGCGATAACGGGAGACATGGGCATTCTACCTTCCAAGGTGTTTTCAATGGCTTGTATCAATTTTTGTGGTTTTTCTCCTTTTAACAAATAGCCATCTGCCCCGGCTTGAATAGCTTGGAAAATTTTATCTTCCTGCTCAAAAACGGTAAGCATTAAAATCTTGATTTCCGGAAATTTTGATTTAATAATTTGAGTCGCAACAATGCCGTCCATTTTTCGCATCTCGATATCCATTAAAATGACTTGAGGAAAGGTAATGGCCGTTTGCAATTTTTGAATGACTTCTTCCCCATCGTGAGCGACAAAGGCAACCTTTATGCTGTCAAATATTTGGAAAATCTGCTGGAGGTTTTCACAAATGTCTTTCTTGTCGTCAACAATAGCTACTGAAATCATTTGGAGTAAGTTTGTGTAAAAGTAAGGAAAAAACGAAAGGTATTTGTAGGGTGATTATCCTATTTTGGTTTGAAAAGTTTGATTTTAGTCCCATTCGGTTCGTTTTTATTTATGGAGAAGTTAGCATTGATTTCTTTAGCTCGAAAAGCCATATTTCCTAATCCATAATGATTTGTAG
>CAZDTI010000018.1:34280-40867 GCA_964508085.1 uncultured Saprospiraceae bacterium
TTAATGGAAAACTCATCTTTTTGCAAAGCCCAAATGGTATCCCGTAATAGCTTCATGGTATCGCGCGTATCATCGCTTACTTTTTCAATGCGTTGAGTATTGCTTGCTTCTTTTGATTGATGGGCCGCTAAATCAAGTTTGTAAGTGATGTTGGTGAGTTGCGCGCCGATGTTGTCATGCAAGTCGCGGGAGATGCGTTCGCGTTCTGTTTGGAGCTCGCGTTCGATTTTTAGCGCAGCCAATCGCTTTTTTTCTTTGCGTTGGAAATGCCAGGCAACGATACCGCTTATCAAAAGAACACCAATTAAAAGCTCCAGCAAAATGGCCCACCATCGCAACCATAGTGATGGAAGAATCTTGAACTTTGCAATTGTTTTTATCTGCCCTTTTTCCCCTTCTGGATTAGATGCAACTGCCTGTAGGGTGTAAAAACCAGCGGGTAAGTTTTTAAATTCAAAAAAAGAAGGATGCTCCGCCTTTATCCATGCTGTTTCATTTTCTAAAAAACGGAAATGGCAATTGTTAGCTGTTGAACGAAGGTAACTTGGAATCGAGAAGTTGATGCGAATGGAGTTGTCTTTCGGTTCTAAGATGGAAATCTTAGCGGTGTCTAGCACACTTTGTTTAGTCTCAATAGAGGAAACGATTAAATCGATTGGAGTAGAGGAGCTTCGAATGTTTTTTAAATTTAATATAAAAGCTCCGGTAGTAGAAGCTACAAAAATACGGTGATCCGTAGCGTCATAAGCGACGTCGTAGATTCGTCCTTCGGGGATGTTTTGACAGGTAATATTTTTAAGCGCTTGCCACTGCTGATTTTTCCAACTATGCAAATACTTATCTGAAAAAGCCCAGGTTTGTTGATGCTTATCTGTGAAAAAGGCAGTAACTCGATTGACATCCAAATCCGATTCTAAGGGGAACGTCTTTAACTCGTTATCACCATCCCAAAGATTGATGCCATTCTCCGAACCGATCCAAACCGTGTCAGGTGTTTGTTCAAAAACAGTGTAAATATTGTTAGAAATTAGTCCGTTCTGTTTAGAGAACAGGCGGTTTTCTTTTTTACTTATTAGTAAAATACCATCGCTAGCCGAGCTTGTCCAGATACCGTGAGTCGTTTGAAATAGTCCTTCTACCATGAGATTGGGAAGAACAGGAGAATCAATGGTTTGCATGTTTTTGCCGTCGTAAAGTTTTAAACCAGCTCCGTAAGAACTGAAAATAGCTTCTCCTTTTTGAGTGGAGATGGCTCCCGAAAAACCTGATGAAACAACGATATTGTGTTCCGGATTAGAACCGAAGAGCGCTTTTTCATCTTGGAAGAAATAGGTGAAACCCCGAAGTGTACCTACGCAAAGTCCCAATCCATCTAACCATTTAATTCCGCGAACTTGTTTTATTTGAGGTTGATGTCCCAGGAGTTGCAATTCTTTATCATACAGCCAAATCCCTTGATCTCCACCGATTGCAATTTTTCCGTCGGATAAAATTTCGACATCATAAGCTGCTCCTTTTTGTTGTGGAAGTTGATGCAAATAAGGATGTCCTTTCTGTACAAATAATCCATAACCCACAGTGGCCAGCCAAAGCTGCCCTTCTCTATCAGCTAATGCATCTACGTTTTGACCGGCGTGAGGATTGGTTATGCTTTGAATGGGCTTTTTACTTTTGGCAATTATTTTATACTGGTTTTCTTTTTCGTAATTACTAATGAAAAATTGATCAAATTCAATCAGGTCGGCGTTTGTATCAGATGCGGGCAATGTTTGGATGACCTCTAATTGATTTTCTGTTATTATGACTTGTATTAAAGATTTGTTATAACTATCCAGTAACCAGGTTTCGCCGTCTGAAGTAGTAATTCCTTTTTTGATAAAGAAAGCCATATTCCCATTTTTAAAAGAAATTTCTTCTATTTCTTTTCCTTCCGTAATAAGAAAAATTTGGTTGGTGCAAGGAAAGAGTATTCTATTTTTTCCGAAAGGGACGATATCATTAGCTACTCCAACCATCGGTAGGTCGAGAATATTTTCTCCAGTTTTTGTCTTAGTGTCAAAGCGAAATAATTTTCCAGTACCGGAGGAGTACATGATCGAATTTTCATTTAAACAGTATAGGCTGGAAGCTGTCGAAATCGAATGATCTTTCCCCCAGCAATTAAAATTTTCTCCATCAAAACGACAAATTCCCCGCTCGAAAGTTCCGATCCAAAGATTACCGATTTCATCTTCAGTTATGTCCAGAATCATATTTCCGGAGAGCCCATCGTCTGTTGTGTAGTTCTTAAAAGTTGTTCCATCAAAGCGTGTTAATCCTTTATCCGAACCTATCCAGATAAAGCCTTGACGATCTTGAAAAAGACAATTCAGATAATTACTAGGGAGTCCATCTTGTTCTGTAAATTGTTGAAAAACAGGTTGAAGTGATTGCCCTGCTAAATAACACGAAACACTAAGGAAATAGATAAGAAGTAATAGTCTTGTAATCATTTATCGGCTGCACTTACGGGGGATTTCAGTTAGGCCGATAAAATTAAAGAAAACTATATGTATTGCAAAAGATAGCTAATGTTTTATCTAGTTTAAATCCAAAAATACCGACAGCGCTATCAATAGGGAGAAACCAACACCGATGAGAATTCCTGTCCAGTAAGAAACGCTGACTCCAATCAAAGAGAGTGCCCATGGCATTGCCAGAATGATTCCGCCAAAGATGATGGTGCCTATGATGATTTTCACCCAAAGCGTTCCTTCTTCGTCTACATCCCTTCTCCATTTTTTCTTTTTTCTAAAAAAAGCGAGCAAACCTATTGTACTTAGGGCAAGTACTGTTCTTTTGGTTTTTTGTCGATTAAAAAATCGCTTCAGGCGATTGGTATGTTTTTTAACTACCTGCTGTTGCTGTACTGTTTTTTTGGATGCTTGTTCTTGGGTAGTTGTTTTCTTGATGTCTACCACTGCTAATAGTTGCGCTGGTTTTTGTCCTTGAGCAGAGAAAGAGGAAAAGAAAGAAAGTGATAATAGGAAAAATAAAAAGTATTGATTTTTCAAGATAAATGATTTAGGCAGGTAAAAGTGAAAAATCAAAAATAGAGAAAATGGGAATGTTAAAATATAGGGATTCTACCCGTAAAATATCGATTAGAGGAAGTAAAATAGGGTGTTTACCCGATTTCATTTTTGCTGGAGATGCAGCATTTTTACTTTTTAAAATACTTTTATCTCATGAATCGAACTTTTAACTATTCTGCTAAAAAGGCAATGCGTCTTGTTTGTCTTTCCTTATTTTTTACAATCCTTCAATTTCAGGTTTCGGGTCAAGAAGCAGACATTGGAAAAGAACTTTTTCCAGACAATGAAAACGCTCAATGGTTGGTGAGCTTATTGGGACAACCTATTTCCAAAAAAACATGGAAGCAGTTTAAGCGAAAAACAGAAAATCGAAATATTGGCAAGGATATCTACGATAATTATAGTGCTGAAGTCTATCCTAAAAATACCCCTGCCGTTCGAACTGGGCATTATGACAAAGTGACTACTTATTATTTGAAATCCTACATGAATGATGTTTCCTATACATCAATGCGAATCGAACGCCATGATATGGCACCTCTATTTAGTTTTATGAATGCCGCGACGATTAAAGATCTTGAACAATTAATTGAAGGTGATCCAAATTTAGAGTCTACAAGAGTTCAATTTTCTGAAAAAGGTGGCCATATCGACTTTCTTCATCATTCCGCTAAGTTCTTCATTGAAGTTACCTATAGATATGGAGATGGAAATATCTTTGTAGTAGAAGTAAGCAAAGGAGAATATGAATCAATTGCACAAAAGGCTCTGGCGCTTAAAGAATCTAAAAAGGCATCTCAATATGCCGAAGAGCTTGAGGGAAGTGCCCAAAAAATCTTAGCATCAACTGATGTACGTTTTGACGAAAAGATTATAAATATCACATCAAATCAAGTTAGACTATATGACCCTAAAGTCAAAGACCAATGCCAAATTATCAATATACGATATGAAGGTCCATTGCAAAATGGGGTCCCACATGGTGTAGCAGAATGGGGGATTGTTAAAGAAGGAGAAAGCCCAAGTGTCCTTGATCTCTCTGTATTAACTTTTACCGGAAAAGGAACTTTTAAAAATGGGAAACCTGTAGGGGAGCATATTGTCAATACTGGTAATAAAACAATGATATACACTTACGAAGCAGGTCGCTTAAAAGAAGCCCATGAAAAAGATGGAAAGTTTTATATCTATTTCAAAGACAATGGCACGCAGGATGAAGTATCGGCTATGCCTTTTAATTATGGTACATGGGTAGGCTTAATATATTCCGGCAAAATTGACAAAAATCGCAAGCCACATGATACTAATGGAATCCTTTCCTTTGGTGAAGGTAAAAAAGCAACTGTTCATTTTGAGCATGGAGTATTGAGGAAAACAATGAATGCTTCTTTTGTCTATGAAGATGCAGTTTTGACTGGAGACCTTAATGGAAATTTACAGCTGACTGGAAAAGTAAATATTCAGGGGAATGAGAAAAATAATATTTACAGCGGCTATGTATATTTTCTCAGCGGTGAGCCCGATCTATCTAAAGAAGGACATCTAAAATTTGATGATTTTAATTTCTCTAATGACTTAAAGGGGGAGTTTGAAGTTCGTGGGAAAATTAAAATGATTGATTATAGCACAGGAACTTTTGAAGGAGAGGCTCTGGAATTTTCCTTTGCAGGATATCCTGACACAAAATTCAAAGGAGACCTTAAAAAAACTTCCTGGGGGGCAACTGTTACTGGTTGGCATACCGCTACCGAATATAAGAATGGAATAGCCCAGAGTTCTCTAAAAGGTAGATACACTCCAAAAGGGGATTTTTTAGAAGGAGATAATTTTTACCAAAAAGGAGAAAGTGTAGTCTATGATCAGTCGACAATGACTGATCCCAGAGATGGTAAAACTTATAAGACCAAAACCTTCAAAGTGAAAGAGGGAGGCGATTATAAACTCCTGACCTGGATGCTCGAAGACCTCAACTATGAACCACTCGCAGATGAAAAGTCAAAGGTCAGCGGTTGGGATTTATACATCATGTATTACTCACAGGAAAAAGCTAAAAGAGCTTGTCCTCGTGGTTGGCGATTACCTTATTCCAGTGATTACGATCTTATCCCTATTGATGCTTCAATTAAGGATAGTCAGGAAAAAAATATAGCTCGAATCCGTAAGTTAGACTTAGAGCGTAACGGCTACGTCTATCGTATGTTTGGCAAATATGAAGGAGAACTGAGACGCGAAGGTAAGGAAGTACATTATTGGTTACAAAATGATCGGGAGCTGTCCATTTCTGAGATTAACTTTGGAAGTCCATTAAAAGTAGAAAACAACTACAGCTATTACACCTGTCGCTGTGTCAAGGAAGAGAAATTATAAAAGACAAAAACCAATTGAAATGATAAAAAAAGTAAACCTTCCCTTTGTATTGTTTATCGCATGTGTACTGATTCAAAGTGCAGCTTACGGAAATACAACTTCCTCTTCAAACTTCCTCTGCGTAGTAGATATAATTGATAAAAAAGAGGAATCAAAAAAACAAAAACGGTCTACCTCAAAAACCATTCAAGCCAAGAAGCAAAAGAAAAAACTCCAACGAAAGAAAAGACGAAGTAAGGAAAAAATACTTTTAGGGATACTCGGTGGAGGTTTACTCGGTTTTCTTTTCTCTCGAAAAAAACGAAGCCGAAAGAAAAAAAGGAAGCTAATTGCCAGTAGTGACGGTGATGGTTGGGGAGCTATTTTCCTGACACTGTTATTACTCGGTGGATTGATCTATTTTTTAGCGCTCACTTTTCCTTTAAAAACCTTACTGTTAATTATTGGAATAGCCCTCTTGGCTATTGGTCTTATCGCTTTAATCCTATACCTGGCTTTACGAAATTATTAGAGACTAATTTTTCACCAAAAAAATCTCATGAAACCTATCAAACTTTTTTTACCTATCATTTTCCTATTCTTTTTTTCAGTTTCGCTAAATGCACAAACGGAAGCCGAGATGATTGAACGAGCCAAAAAAATTATGGCTACCATGCAAGCCCAAGGATATGACCTAAGGGATGCTTATGTTTTTGAGAAGCATGAAATTCCACAAGGAAAAGTGGATACTTTGTATAAGTTATATCCAATGAATAATTACAAAATTATTCTTGCGGATGATGGCAAAAGAAATAGTCAACTCAAAATGGAGGCTACCACTTCTTACGACTATCAAGCTATGGAAAATACCATTAAAATTTTTCAACAAGGCGCACATCCTGAAAGTGTCAAGTCAAAGGTGACTCCAAGTTATATTGAAAAAGACATTTTGATGCGTGCAGTTCTAGAACCTGTAGATTACAAACTAGAATTCTCAATGTCAGAAAAAGATATGAAGGATGACTCCAAACTTTTATTTATGTCTTTTTATAAAAGTACCGAACACATCCAAGGTAATACTTCGAAGAATGACCCCGAACAATATTATCATAATGAAATTCAAAAAGTGCTCAAAGAGCATGAGCAGTCTTCGCAGCAACAAAAACC
>CAZDTI010000019.1:0-18754 GCA_964508085.1 uncultured Saprospiraceae bacterium
CAGGCTTTCATCGCTGCGATACTTACGGTGATCGGTTACTCGATTAACGATACCGTGGTTGTATTTGACCGTATTAGAGAATACATGAACAGCTACACTGGAAAGACAAAAGAAGAAGTCATCAACTTGGCGGTTAACAGTACGGTTTCTCGTACGGTGATCACATCGTTAACTACATTGTTTGTGGTAGCGATCTTGTTGTTCTTCGGTGGAGCAAGTATCCGTGGTTTTGCATTCGCACTTTTCGTGGGAATCATTGTCGGTACCTACTCTTCTATCTTTATCGCAACTACGATTATGTCTGACCTGACTGGTGACATCACTATGAAGAAGGCTAAATCTAAGAGTAGCTTCTCTAAGGCTGCGGCGGAGTAAGTTATAAATACATAGGGGAATTTAATCCTCTTTTGAATACGGGAAGTCCCGGGCCTGCGATTGTAGGTTCGGGATTTTTCTTTTTGCGAGCCCTCCTTCGACAAGTTCAGGACAGGCTCAGTTTCAAGTCGGGGTGAATGTAGGTTCGACTACTCCAAAGTCTTACGAACTTGTGTGCGCCTGTTGCGAGTTAAAGAAATCTAAACGGGTATGTCACGATAGTGGGCAGTTAATAGTTAACGGCTAAAAGTTAAAAGTTGGATTATTATCAAAAAATCTAATTTATTTTCTACCTAAAAGCACTAAAAAGCGTTTTTGGCATTGTAGTTGCAAATAGAGTAAATGTAAGTTTTGGTTAAAAAATTGTAAGATTCGTTTCCTAAGCCCGATATGTAAATATCGGGCTTTGTTTGTTTTAGGCCTCTCTTCCTCCTTTGGCTCTATCTTTCTTTCCCATCTATAAAATACTTTGCACCACCTATTTAGTTAATCTTCCCTTTCGTCAGGATTAGCCTCATAAGGCATGAAACTTGGTTTTCAATAAGTGACCTCCTTTCCTAATTTATACGAATGGTTTTACGCTAAAACCATAAAAGTCATCAAGTACTTCTCATTACTATTAACCTTAAAAACAATATCTATGGAAAAATTTTTCTTTTCCTTTCTAATTGTCATGTGCCTACATCAGTTTGGCTGGTCGCAAAATATGGAACGGGAGGTAGTTGGTTCCGCCGGAGGCCAATCAACCAATAATGAAATCTCTCTGCAATGGACATTGGGAGAGTTGATCGTGAACACAGAAGAAGAAGCCGATCTTATTCTTTGTCAGGGTTTCCACCAAGGTGGAGAGGGTATCCTCATAAAAGCCGGAGAACCCTCCGAATCATTTGAAATAAAAGCATTTCCAAACCCAACTACCGAAGCAATATTACTTACATCAAAGCAAAAAGGCACTTTTGATTTGACTCTATTCGATTTAGCTGGACAAGCACTTTTTCAACAAGAAGCGAATTTCGACAATGGAGATGTCCGAGTTTCTCTTGCGGATCTTCCCGATGCCATCTATGTTTTAAAAATCACTAATGATTCAAAATTAATCTCCTCATTGAAAATCAAAAAAACGAAATAATGAAATTCAAACTACTACTTATCACTTGCCTATTCTTTTTTAGCTTTACCCTTTTTGCTCAAAGTGCACCCGAAAAATTCAACTATCAAGGAGTCGCCAAAAATGGAGATGCGCTCATTACAGGAGATATCAGCCTCCGAATCAGTATCCGAGAAGCATCCTCCTCTGGTCTAATTACTTATCAAGAGGAACACAACACGACAACCAATTCCTCTGGTGTTTTTAGCATCGCTATTGGAACTGGAAGTGTATCCGTAGGTAATTTTGAAACTATAGCTTGGAAAGCAAACGACCAATACCTACAAGTGGAAATGGATCCTGACGGAGGTAACAACTTTGTTCTTTTAGGTAGTACCCAATTACTCAGCGTACCATATGCACTTTATGGGGAAGATGAAGATGCAGACCCGAATAATGAAATTCAAACTATTCAGTTAGATGGATCAACGATTACGCTTTCCAATAATGGAGGGTCTATCAACCTTCCTACCGGAACAACGGACACTGATAATCAAACTTTATCCCTCAGCGGAACCAACCTCTCTATTGACGACGGAAACACCGTTGATCTTTCTTCTTTACAAGACGGAACGACCGACGCAGATGCCAATCCAACAAATGAATTACAAACCATCTCCCTAAATGGATCAACCATCTCTCTTTCTAATAATGGTGGCTCTGTCAACCTTCCTACCGGAACAACGGACACTGATAATCAAACTTTATCCCTCAGCGGAACCAACCTCTCTATTGACGACGGAAACACCGTTGATCTTTCTTCTTTACAAGACGGAACGACCGACGCAGATGCCAATCCAACAAATGAATTACAAACCATCTCCCTAAATGGATCAACCATCTCTCTTTCTAATAATGGTGGCTCTGTCAACCTTCCTACCGGAACAACAGACACTGATAATCAAAATTTGTCCCTCAGCGGAACCAACCTCTCTATTGATGATGGAAACACCGTCGATCTTTCCTCTTTGCAAGATGGAACAACAGACGCAGATGCAGATCCTAACAATGAAATTGAACTTCCATCTGGTGGAAATGTAGATCAATTGTTACAAACGGATGGTAATGGCAATTACAGTTGGACTGATCCACAGATAGAACACGGGTGGCTAAAACTTGATAATTCAAGGATGAGAACAGAATATGCCGGTTATAGGGTAGGCGTTAACACTACGCCAACTACTGCTTTGGATGTAGAATACGATTCAGATTTAGAGGTAGATGGTGTTATTAAAGCTACAAATTATTCGGAAGGTTTTCCAAACACACCAGCGGTATATGGCTATAGTAATCCAAGCACAGGAAATGGAATTGGAGGTAAATTTACAGGCGGTAGAACTGGCGTCGAAGCAATCTGTAGAGCAAGCTCAGGTAGCGCTACTTTCTATGGTCTAAAAGGTACAGTAATACAATCTGGTGCTCCTGGTAATGAAGGCTTTACCTCAATTGGTGTTTATGGATATGCTAGTACAGAAGGACATAACGATATTGGGGTTTATGGTGCTGTTGGTGACTATGGAAAAGCCGGTTTATTTGATGGCTATGTCGAAGTAAATGGAACACTAAATGCCTTATATGGTAGAGTTAAAATAACAGATGATGACGATGATGAAAACCCGCGAATGGAGTTTAGAAATCAGGAAGACATGGAGACCGTTCAAATATCGACAACAATAACAGGTCATCATGGAAGGATTGATATTAAGAATAATGCCGAAGACATAAGGTTAACCTCTCTAGTACTTCCGGACGGAGCAGGTTTAGTAGAAACCAAAGGTCCAAATGGAAATTTTAATGTAACGCTATCGAACTTAGTGGGTGGAGCAAATAATGGATATATTGCG
The DNA here is from genome assembly GCA_964508085.1 of uncultured Saprospiraceae bacterium. Classification (GTDB taxonomy): domain Bacteria; phylum Bacteroidota; class Bacteroidia; order Chitinophagales; family Saprospiraceae; genus CALGLS01. The sequence continues at coordinate 3,367 of CAZDTI010000019.1, forward strand.
GTGCAAGATGCCAATGGAAGCACTAGAGCAGGAATGTATATTGACAACTTTAATCAAAGTGCATTATTCGCTGATGTCAAAAATTTCCGCATGGATCATCCGGAGCAAGAGGACAAACACATCTGGTATGCTTCTGTAGAAGGGCCTGAGGCGGCGGCATACGAAAGGGGAACGGCTACTTTAGAAAACGGAGAAATTACCGTTACTTTCTCTGATCATTTTCAACTGGTTGGGAATAGTACTACGATGACTGTACTGCTTACTCCTTTGGAATGGGATCCCTACGGCTTGGCAGTTATTGAAAAAACGGCCACTGGCTTCACTGTAAAAGAACTAAAAGGGGGAACGGGTAATTTCTCCTTTGACTGGGAGGTGAAATGTGTTAGAAATGGGTATGAAAATTATGAAGTCATCAGAGATAAAACAGAGTCACAACAAAGTACAGATCCAAATTCTCCAAATTAAAAATAGTAAGTCCGCTTGAATGACGTTCCATTCAGGCGGACTTATAATAGCTTTTAATACAAAATTCCTATGCTGCCCGGCTTTCAAACAACCCATCAATCAATCTCAACCCCGATCCTCTGTAAGCAGTGAACACTAACCTCGGTACTCGTTGTCCCACTAAGTTCATCCTCTTCGGAAATTCGAACCACTGTACATAACGAGCAAAGGCGTAATTTTCTGAGTATCCAGCCTCCGGCATAATCCCAATAAGACCTGCGCCCAACAAAATACCTTCGTCCGTAATCGTTACCAATACATCTTTTGCTTTTACTCTTTGGCAATAATTCTTTAGCAATCGCTGCTTTGTTATCGGCTGATCTAATGACCAATTAATGAAAGTAGCTTCATTCCAAACTCCTTTATACTGCTCAAAGTAGTCTGCTTTGATTTTCAAAAAATGTCTTTGTTGCTGAAGACAGTCTTCCCATATTTTCATTTCCTTTTCAGAAAAAACGGAAAGCCAGACTTTAGCCCCCCAGAGAATAGCATGACGCAGATCGTAGGGACTCCACAATATGGGTTCAAATAATTTATCGAAAGGAGGTGCAGGCGGTGGAATCTTTTTCAAATTCGGAAGTGGTTCTAATTTCTGTCGCCAACTTTCGAAAGTGTTTTTGTAAGCGATTAATAATTCCTGCTCATCTGTTATGATTAGATTATCTTTATTGCGAGCTTGCGTCCAATTGTAAGAACCTGTAATTAATTTGTTAGCATCAATAATCGCGAATTTGTGGTGGAATAATACTCCTGCTTTATAGAATACCAACACCTCTCCACCTTGCCGAATCAGTTCTAAAAATTTTAATCCTTTTGAATGAAAATTCGCCTGATCGTATTGGAGTAATAAGCGGATCGGGATCCCTGCTTCTGCTTTTTTCAAAAGTATTTCAAACAAAACAGGATTCGAAAACCAGCACATGGCGATATCTATACTTCGGTTGCTTCCGCGTAGGTGGCTGGCAATTATTTTTGCGTGGTTGTGGAAAATGGCTTTTTGCATGTTGGCTCTTATTTTATTAGTTGGGAATCCTTTCACATATAGGTTGCAGAAAAGATGAAATTCCATATGAAAAATTGGACAATTTTTATATTTTTATTTTATCAAAACATAAATAACTAATTATCAATCATTTGGAAAAAGAAAAACATTTTTAAATTTTGCTTGTTTATTGTTCGATTCTTTGGAGTAGTTGGAATTGAGCCACTGTCAAGGAGCAAGATTTCTCGATTCCGCTGTGCTCCACTCGAAATACAAAAGGGGGGCGCCTCCCGCTCCTTCGACTCGCTATGCTCGCTCAGGATCACGGCGCTTCATAAAAACAAAACAAACAAATTACAATCCTCTACTTCCATGCTAAAAATCGCATTCTCCCCTATTTACAAATACAGCCTCCCTCCTGGTCATCGCTTTCCTATGGATAAATACGAACTTCTACCAGAGCAACTACTTTATGAAGGCACCATCGAAGAAAGGCAATTTTTCCACCCCGAAGCATTATCCGAAGAAGTCATTTTAGCAACACACGATGAAGCATACTGGAACAAATTAAAAAACTTAACACTCTCCGCTAAGGAAATTAGAAAAATCGGATTTCCATTGTCTGACAATTTAGTACAACGCGGCAGACACATTTCTCAAGGCACTATAGATTGTGCTTTACAAGCACGTGTACATGGTGTTGCTATGAATATTGCCGGAGGGACACATCATTCTTTTACAGATCATGGAGAGGGCTTTTGTTTATTAAATGATTTTGCCATTGCTGCTAATTATTTGCTAAAAGAAAAACTTTCGCAGAAAATTCTAATTGTGGACTTGGATGTACATCAGGGAAATGGGACTGCCCAAATTTTCAAATCAGATGATCGTGTTTTCACTTTCAGTATGCACGGAGCAAAAAATTATCCGCATCGGAAAGAGCAATCAAATCTGGATATCGGCTTACCTGATAAGACAGAAGATGCTTATTATTTAAAAACCTTGAAATATACTTTGCCTCGATTGATTGAACAGATAGAACCAGATATTATTTTTTATTTATCCGGTGTCGATGTGCTGGCTTCTGATAAGCTCGGTAGATTGGCGATGACCATAGATGGCTGCAAGGAACGTGATCGTTTTGTTTTTGAAACTTGTAAAAAGAACAATATACCTGTGGCAGTGAGTATGGGAGGAGGTTACTCTGCGCGCATTGCAGATATTGTAGAAGCGCATGCAAATACTTTTCGGATGGCTCAAGAAGTGTATTTCTAGATTGGTTTATTTTGTAGCTTACAACTGGAATAATTGCACTATATCAATAAAAAATCTTTAGCCAAAACTTCTAAATAAAACCTTCCATTCCGCATTGCATCTTCATGATTCTTAGCAATCGAGCTAATCGATAAGGCTTGATTTATGTTTAGTGCTAACAATTCTTTTTCTGAAAGGTTATTCTTACCAACAAACAAGCTCAAGCGCTTTTGATGTTTTTGACAGAGGTTGGCAATTCCATCTATTACTTTTCCTTGAAGCGACTGCCCATCCAACCTCCCTTCTCCACTGATCACCCAATCGGCCTGCTGAATCTGTGCCTCTAAATTCGTCAGTTCAGCCATCATTTTAAATCCTTTTTTCAACTGAGCACCACAAAGTGCAACCAGCCCTACTCCTATACCACCCGCCGCACCACCTCCAACTATTGCACTAACATCAATACCCGTTCGTTTCTGAAGAACATTACTAAAATTAATTAGACCACTGTTTAGATACTGAACCTCTTCTGCTGTGGCTCCTTTTTGCGGACCATAAATATGAGCCGCTCCATTTTTTCCAAACAAAGGGTTAAGTACGTCACAAAAGACACTTATGTTAATTTCGCTAAAATCAAAAAGGTTATTGTTTTTTATAGACTTGACATTAGAGAGGTTTTTACCAACGGGTGTAAGTATATTGTTTTCTTTATCTAAAAAATGGTAGCCGAGCGCTTGAACAATTCCCATTCCGGCATCATTCGTGGCAGATCCGCCAAGGAAAAGATAGATGTTTTGATGACCTTTTGAAATAGCATCGTGAAGGAGAATGCCCGTGCCTAAGGTGGAGGTATGCATCGGGTTTCGTTCCGATTCTTCCAGCAAAACTAAGCCGCTGGCACTGGCGACTTCAATAAAGGCGGCATCTTTCGAAGTAAAGTATTTTGCGGTAATTGGTCGGCCAAGTGGATCTTGACTTTTTATACTTACCTCCTCTAATGACAAATGATCCGCGAGTATCTCAATAGAGCCATCCCCTCCATCCGCCATGGGATGAAAAGTGATGTCCAAGGGTTCTTCCTTTTTTCGAAGTCCAGAAGCGATGGCTTCGCAAACTTCTTTGGCGGAAAGGGAGCCTTTGAAATTATCGGGGGTAATTAGGACTTTCATTATATTAAATCAAAAGATATTAGGCACATTTACGCTTATCAAAACAATCAATACGAAAAAGGCAACTAGTAGCCCAGCCTTTTGCCAATCCATTTCTATCGTTTCAGAAAAAGACAACGTTTTATCATTATTTGATGCTCCGGAAAAGATCATAGATCCTATCAAACCAAGTACTAGGGTGACAATAGCTCCAACAGCATTCCACCAAAACCAGAAGACTTCGGGGACCATTAGCCATAAGTATACATTGACTGCTACTCCAGAGAGTAAGCCTATGTTCGCCCCAATCGCATTTACTTTTTTAATAGCGATAGCAGCTATAAATGTAGCTATGATTGGCCCATAAAAAACGGAACCTACTTTATTAATGGCTTCAATAACTGTCTTCGCAATATCTCCTGTAAAGAAGGCAAGAACGATACAAACGATCCCCCAAAACAAGGCGGCATATTTTGAATAAGCCATGTATTTTTCGTTTGGTAAATCTTTTTTTCTATTGAAAAAATCTTCTACCGTAGCTGCACTCAACGAATTAATGGCGGAACTTAGAGAAGACATTGCAGCGGAAAAAATGGCGACCATCAAAATTCCAATGACTCCATGTGGGAGATAATCTCTAATAAAAATTGGAATCATCAAATCTGGTTTATCCGTAGGAATGGCCTCCATAAAAGAAGTTTGTGTCATAGCTAATGTTCCTATCACTAAGCCCATTACACAGTAAATAAATGTAATTGGAAAACGCAACAGACCATTAAACATCAAGGTCTTTTTCACTGTCGGTAAGTCCTTTGCGGAAAACAATCGCTGTACTTGGCTTTGATCTGTTCCATAATAAGAAACGTATAAAAAGAATCCACCAATCAGCATCGGCCAAAAACCAAATTCATCTCCTTTCTCTAATCCCATGGAACTGAAATTAACGGCTTGCAATCTCGATCGATCAATATTTGCTATAAATTCTGACCAACCACCAATCGCATAAATACCAGCGACCAAACAAATAATAATTCCAAAAAACAAAATAACCATCTGAATCATATCACCATAAACCACTGCTTTCATCCCACCTTGATAGGAGTAAATCAAAGTAACTACTCCTATTATTAATATGGTTTGCCACATCGGAATATCCATCACGCTAGTCAAAATTAGCGCTACGGTGTAAATCATTACACTAGTCCCAAACGCTCTACTGACCTGGAAAACGCCACTGACCAAAACTCTGGTGGAAGCACTAAATCTATTTTCAAGATAAGCATAGACACTAACGATGCCCGATTTATACATAGGAGGAATAAGAAAAACCATCAGGAAAAGCATTGCCAAAGGCACCGCGAACTCGAAGGTCAACCACATCATACCTCCACCTTGTTTGAGTCCAACAAAAGCAGGGGCAGAAATGAAACTGATTGCTGATAATTGTGTAGCAATGGTACTCAAAGAAAGTGGAAACCAGCCAAAGCTTTTACCTCCTAAAAAATAATCTTTACTGTCTTTATTTTCTTTGAATAGTCTACCTAAAAATAAAAAGCCAATAATGTAAGTAACGATAACCAGATAATCAATGTAGTTCATTTTCGTTTTTTTTGATGGTATTAATTAGAGTTAAAGCCTAAGTATTCAACAAATCCAAAGTACAAGCAGCAGTCCAGGAAAAATCGCCGCCGCCATAACCTGTTTTCAATTGATCCGCTAATGATTTTTGTGATTCAAAGTATTCATAGTAACCAAATTTAGAAACCAATTCAATCAAATCCGACTTTACGATATTCGCAGTTTGGTCAAAACCATAATTTTTCAATCCTTGGTAAATCATCCAATTCATTTGCGGCCAGATTGGTCCACGCCAGTATCGTTTGGAATCAAATAACGGGCTTTCCACATCAAAGCTAGGACAGATGTAAAATCCTTTTTCATGCAAATTGTATAAGTATTGTTGGAGTTTTTTAGCTTTTGCTTGTTCAGGGACCGCTGCATACAAAGCTGTCAGACCTCCTATTTCTTTATGTATAATTTGTTTTTCTCCTCGGAGGTCATAACCCACATAAGTTTCTAATGCTTCATTCCATAATTTTTCAGCAAACTTAGTTTTTGCCTGCGATTGCCATTCTTTTATTTCTCCAACATCAAAGCCAAAGCGTTCGCCGATGTGAATTAAAGACTGATTGGATCTGATCAACACGGCATTCATTAAGGTATCCTGAATCAAAAAAGGACTTTCTTCAAAGATGGCGCGTTCCTCATATTTGTATTTTTTTCCTAAAGCCAATAAGTAGACATAGCGGTCATATTGGTCAGAAGTAGGACGTTCATCGGCAGCGGAGTGGCTAGTGTCTTTTCGAACGTAAGATGGCAATTCTTCTTTATTAATAATAATTCTATCCAGAGATTCATCCCAAAGTGGGGAGTTGTCTCTACCGGATTCCCAGGGGTGAAAAATGTAGGTCAGGCCTTCTCTTTCGGGGTCTCGATAGTTGTAAAAAAAACGGTGGTTGTTTACTATTTTTGGAAAGATATTTTTTGCGAAAGCTATTAATTGTTCATCATCTGGATTTTTCTCTAAGAGGTTTTCTAAGACAAATCCATGAACGGCGGGTTGTGTAATTCCTGATGACTTCGGTTTTTGTGGAGCCCCGGCATTTACGTTCGACTCCCAAAAATCGTAATTCGGAAAATAGGTTTTTTCATTTTCACTGTGAAAGATGATGTGAGGAAGCATCCCGTTTTCCCATTGTCCAGAGAAAAGAGATTGTAATTCTGTGATGGCATGCTCCATATTAAAATGGCTAAGTCCGATGCTTGTGAAACCGGAGTCCCAATTCCATTGAAAGGGGTAAAGTTTGCTGGTAGGAATGGTGAAGCCGTCTTTCCAGTTTTTGCTTAAGACTTGCTGGGCGAGAGTAGAAAGGTTCTTCGAATTTGTTGATTTCATGTGAAGGTTATTTATAGGGTTTCCTTATTAAAAGGAATCAACGATAACAGCACTGTAAAATAATAAATACCTTTTTGTTTAAAATGACTCCTGTAAAAGTATATGATCCAATTGCTATCAAGTATGAATAAAACTACCTATTTATAATACTATTCTATACTTTACAACGTATTTTACAACTTATTCATTCAATTATTGTACGTATGAAGCCAGAATTTGAGAAGATTCAGGAAAAGCCAGGTCGGTCTTTTACGGCCAAAATAGTGGAGAGGGAGAGTCGCCCACTCTTGAGCCAAGCCTGGCATTTCCATCCGGAAATTGAAATTTGCTATACCAGTCAGAGCAATGGGAGAAGGTTTGTAGGAAATCAAATATCAGACTACCAAGAGAATGATTTAGTAATGTTTGGTTCTAATCTTCCGCATGGATATACCACAGATGTATATAGTAGCCAGATAGTGATTCAGATGAATATTGATTTTTTAGGAATGACCTTTATTAACAGCCCAGAATTACGAGCCATTAAAGGCTTATTCGATCAGGCAAAACATGGTCTAGAGTTCAATGGTGTCTCAAAAAGGAAAGCGGTTAAACTTATTGAAAAGCTATTGAAGAGCGAAGGAATACAACAACTACTTTGCTTGCTAAAATTATTACAAGTTTTAGCAGAAGCCAAAGGTGTAATCAGGATTTGTTCGGAGGAATATGCTCTGGGTTTTAATGTAGCACAACTAGGAAGGATAAAAATTGTTTACGACCACATTATGGATAACTTTAGAAAAGATGTTCGCATAAAAGAAATTTCGGATAAACTGAACATTTCAGAAGCGGCCTTTTATAAGTTTATAAAAAAGCACACTAAAAAGACTTATACTCAGATTATTAATGAATTCCGAATTAACTATGCCTCAAAATTATTGATGAACACAGATAAAACCATTGCACAAGTTTGTTTCGAATCCGGCTATAATAACCTTTCTTATTTTAATCGGAAGTTTAAAGCGATCATGCAGGAAACACCTCATTCGTTTAGAGCGCACTATATGCAGAAAGCATAGTCGACTCCAAGGAAAACAGAACAGGCCAATTGAAATAATTTACACTCGTACAATAAAACTTTAAAACACCCTCATCGCAAAATCAAAAAATCTCCTTTCAATAACAATATTTCTCCATCTGCCAACACCACTTCGGCGATGTAAACAAAAACGCCGGTTCCCATTTGTTTTCCATCAAGTTTTCCATCCCATCCGAGCATCATATCCGTTGATGTATTTTTTTCTTCATAAACCAGTTCGCCCCAACGATCAAAGATTCTAAAATAAGTTACCTCCACGCTTGTCGCTGTATACAACTTCAAAAAATCGTTCACACTATCGTCATTTGGACTAAAGGCATTAGGAACAAAAATGCCATTCGCATTCACCACCTCGACATACGTAACAGCTGAACGAACACAACCATTCAAATACGTTACGAAAAGTTCATATTCGGTTCTTTCGCCAGGGCTAGCATTTGGACTTGGACAGTCGATACAGGACAAACCTGTTGGAGGCATCCATACGTAGGTTTCGGCTTGCAATAAATTTCCTATCGGAATCAGTTGGACAGAATCACCTCTAAATATTTGATGGGTCGTTGGCAAAGACAATTCTTCCTCTAAAGGGAAATTAATATTCGCAACTGTTTTATAAATACAACCTTCTGCGTCTTGTATAAAAATGGAATATTCATTAGCCGCTAAATTATTAAAAACAGGTTCGCTTTGGAAGGGGCCATTTGGTTGTAGGCTGAAAAGAAGGTCCTCATCAATTGCGGCTATCATAATAGATCCAGTATTTTCCAAATTACAATCCACATCCTTCGTAAAGATTTCATAACTTGGTGGCAAGAATTCCTCGATTTGAATTTCCAGACTATTGGTGCACCCTTCTGCATCCGTTATGGTCAACTGATAATCACCAGATAGCAATTCATCAAAGTTCGGAGAAGTATTGTTGGTATGTCCCCACTGATAACTAAATGGTAAAGCGCCCTGAGCATCTGACAGCTCAAAAGTTCCATTATTTTGCTCATCACAGGCAGAAGATGTTAGGTAACTAATCTCCGGCAGGCTCAACAAAGTCAAATCAATTTGATGTATGGAATCACAACCATTTGCATCAGTGAATAAAGCCTCATAAGTTCCGGCCAAAGAAACCCAAGAACCAAATAAGAATGTTGAATCTCCTTCGCAAATAGAAACCATCGATACTCCTAAAGGGCTTTCTAAAACCAACAACTCAATTACATGTATTGAATCGCAGCTATTGAATGCCGTATAACTTTGCTCATAAGTCCCGCTTGTATTCTCCCAATTGCCGAAAACCAGAACGGAGTCGCCTCCGCAAATACTCCAATTTTCTTGCTCAATCGAATTTGGTAGAACCGTTAGATCTACAATATGCGTCGAGTCACAACCATTAAAAGACGGATAGGAATTTTCGTATACACCACTAACATTTTCCCAGTTGCCAAAAACTAAGGTAGAATCTCCTGCACAGATGGTTCTATTTTGGTTAACTAAACTGTTATTCAAAACCGTCAAATCATAAATCTGAACAGAGTCGCAACCGCTCGCCAATGGAAATATTTCTTGATAATTTCCGGCTGTATTTTCCCAACTGCCAAAAAGCGAAATAGAATCTCCTGCACAGATTGACAGGTTTTCTGTTTGAATAAGCACATTTTCTATTTCTAAAGTTACGACATACGTGGAATCGCAACCATTTGCTGACAGATAAGAAGATTCATAAGTTCCTGCAACTGAAATCCACTCACCAAACAGAAATGTAGAATCACCTGCACAAAGAGAAATCAGATCCGCTTCTAAAGTATTGTCTAATATTAACAATTCAATTACGTGTATTGAATCGCAATTATTGAAAGCCGTATAACTTTGCTCATAAGTCCCGCTTGTATTCTCCCAATTGCCGAAAATCAGAATGGAATCGCTTTCACAAATGCTCCAATTTTCTTGCTCAATTGAATTTTGTAAAACCATTAGATCTATAATATGAGTCGAATCACAACCATTTAAGGACGGATAGGAACTTTCGTATGCGCCGCTAGCATTTTCCCAGTTTCCAAAAATCAACGTAGAGTCCCCTTCGCAGATCGATATACTTTCGTTAACTAAACTATTATCAAGAACCGTCAAATCATAAATCTGAACAGAGTCGCAACCGCTCGCCAATGGAAATATTTCTTGATAATTTCCGGCTGTATTTTCCCAACTGCCAAAAAGCGAAATAGAATCTCCTGCACAGATTGACAGGTTTTCTGTTTGAATAAGCACATTTTCTATTTCTAAAGTTACGACATACGTGGAATCGCAACCATTTGCTGACAGATAAGAAGATTCATAAGTTCCTGCAACTGAAATCCACTCACCAAACAGAAATGTAGAATCACCTGCACAAAGAGAAATCAGATCCGCTTCTAAAGTATTGTCTAATATTAACAATTCAATTACGTGTGTTGAATCGCAATTATTGAAAGCCGTATAACTTTGTTCATAAGTCCCACTTGTATTCTCCCAATTGCCAAAAATCAGAATGGAGTCGCTTTCGCAAATGCTCCAATTTTCTTGCTCAATTGAATTTTGTAAAACCGACAAATTTATAATGTGCGTCGAATCACAACCATTAAAGGACGGATAGGAATTTTCGTATACGCCACTAACATTTTCCCAGTTGCCAAAAACCAGTGTAGAGTCTCCTTCGCAGATCGATATACTTTCATGAACTAAACTATTATCAAGTACTGTCAAATCTATAGTATGAACAGAGTCGCAATCACTTGAAGTAGAATAAAACGATTGATAAATATCAGTGGTAAAAGCCCAAATGCCATCAATCAAGATGGAGTCGCCATCACAAATAGAGAAGTATTCAAAAGATTCTAATTGCGTCGTAAAAATCACGGAATAAGTCAACATAGAGTCGCAACCTTCTGTTGGAGAAAACGAATTAGAATAATCGCCTTCTTCATAAATCAATTGGTCAAACAATACAATAGTATCTCCTTCGCAAAGCGTAGTGTCCATTTCTAACTCATAAACAAAATCATCAAAGACTTCAATGACTACGGTATCCGTCTGTACGTTGCCACAAACATCCTTAACATCTACCCAATACTTTCCGGGCAACCAGGCTGTAAAAATAGAATCGACGCTCCCGTCCTGCCAGAGATAAGAATCAAAAGAGTTGCCGGCGTTGAGGCTTTGCACCTGAAATTCACAAAAGGAAAAATCAGGGCCCAGATCTAAAATCGCTGGATTGTATTCGAATTCAAAGGAGACCATATTGTTGCTATAGTCACATTCGGCAACAATACTGAGCGGGAAATCCACTGTGTAATCAAGTGGATAGGAACCGCTACCATCGTCATTCAGCATTACAAATACTTCTTGATTAAAAACACCAGGTGTATTCATAACAATGTCAATACATTCATTAGCATTAACATTTTGATCGAGTTCACCGGAAAAAAGCAAAGTGGGATTTCCCATTGTTGGGTCACTATCATAAACGGTGTAAGGCGTTTTATAAGAAAGAACGACCTGGCCAGAATTGCAGATCGTGATAGTAAATTCAAGTCCTCCATTTTCACAATTGACCATTGTGACTCCCTCCGCGACGGCATCAGGAGCATGTTCAAAAGGAATTGGATACGCAGCGAGATAGGTAGCCAACTCTTGACCATCCCCTGCCAATGCACCCGATTGCATATGAGGGTTCACCTTTAAATCGTCCTCCGTGTGGTGATTATAAAAATTGGTCTGGTTCCAGGTCGGTCTGCACATGGCCCAAGGCGTTCCGGCAGACTTATAACAACCCAACACGTAACGAAAGGGGTTCGTTTCTACAAATACCATTAGGATCTCGGTTTGACCATCACCATCTACATCTGCTATAACAGGGTAATTACTTGAGGAGGAGTATGCAGGGTAATCTTCCATCGTATAAATGACATTTCCTGTGGCACCATCAAAAATAAAAAATGATTCTTCATCATTCAAAAGAATCTCGTAAGCACCATCATAGTTAAAATCAAAGGCAGTAGGAGACGGATCTATTTGAAGGTCATCTATGATCACATTCTCCCACAGTTTTGAAAAATCATTATCCAACACAATGAGTTTTTCTGTGGCGGAAAAAGCTACTTCCAAGGCTCCATCTCCATCAAAATCAGCAATACAAAGTCGCGAACTGATTTCTTCTTCAGCATCCTCTATATCATAGGTATGCATGATGTTATTGGTTTGTAAATCCCATACATAAATTCTATGCGCTCCATCATGTCTACTGATTATGACCCCGTCTAAATCACCATCTGCATCGAAATCGGTAATAGCGGAAAAGCCATCACCATAGTCTGTATCTTCGGTGCTTTGCGCAATACTCACTGTTCCGCTGTTCAAGTTTACCGAAAGGATTTGATTACCCACCAACAATTCCAAGCCCTCACAGTCCGGACAAAAATCATCGGGGAGTAAATCGGCAGCAATGCTATGGAAAACTTTATAGCTTTGCCAAAGGGCTAAATCGCTAGTCGTTCCATAAGAAGTAAGACTTTCTCCTGAAGCTAGTAAATCTCCATTTTGAGCTGAATAAATCCGATTGGCAACATACAGTTCCGGAAAGCCATCCTGATTAAAGTCGGCTAAACTAAAATCAACAGGAGGAGTGGCATAGGTACTTGTAATCGGAGTAACCAATGAAATTGGATCGGAGGATATGTATCCTTCGCCATCCATAGAATAGCAATGAATATAATAACTAGAAGTTGAACCAAACCCGGTTGGCGAAGCATAAATGACTTCTCCCTGCCCATCCAAATCGACATCGCCAATTAAGGGAGCAGCTCGACGAAAATGCGGAAAGTCAATTGGAGGGTCAAAGGATCTTTTGATTGTTCCATCAACTCCATTTAAAACATACCATTTATTGTCGTCCCAAAAATGACCTTGTATAAATATTTCGGGAAAACCATCTTGATCGAGATCGCCCACAACAACAGGGGCAGCAGTTCCGATTCTAAAATCAGTCGAATTTCGCCACATTTCTTCCATCTCAAAATTGAACGTAGGATCAGGAGGCAGACAGAGAGAGGTACAGGGATCGTAGTAATAATTTGCGCAAAGCGAATCACAGAAACAATCTGGATCAAAACAATCAACTAAGCCATCTTGATCATCGTCATAACCATTGTCACAAACTTCCAAACAACCCACATGTATGAGATGCGTACTTGTCCAGTCCCCACAAATCGAGTTACTTGCAGATAGCTCTAGTAAATAAATTCCCTGAACATTAAAACTGGTATCGAAAACCTCGCTCGTGGATACCAATACATTGTTAAGGTACCAAGCTATGTTTGTTTCGTTTTGCGATTGGTTGGTAAAAACAATACTTTCTCCCGTCATTAAACATTCATTGGTACTCTGATCAAATTGAGCATTGACATTGCAAAGCACTTCTATCTGGATGGAATCCGATTCGATGCAACTAACATTAGCAGAATTGTTTACCGTTAAATAGACAGTCGCTATCCCAGGCGTATTAAAGGTATAATTAAATGACGGGGTATTACCGATTTCTACTCCCTCAAAAATCCAACTCCAACTCGTACCTGGAATGGTAGGAGAAGCTTGAAGGGTAACATTATCGCCCACCATTGTTGTTTGAGTTGAAGCAGTTGCATTGGCGATCAGGCTTACCGGACAAGGGTCTATACAACTTGCACAGGCCAGCAAACTACTTCTTACTCCACTTACAAAAAATTCCATTCGATCACTTTGTCCTTGTGTAAAACTATTGTAGCAAGGCAGATCGCCGTAGTCCATATAATTCTTGAACATATCTGGCTGGTCAGTTGTAAATCCAGAATTGGTATCAGTGGAGCAAGTATTAACAGTACTGCTACAAGTCACAGGGTTCGTCGATTGATCGGGTGGCGTATCGCAGACTCGGTCGCCATTTGCGCTACAATCATTATTAGAACAACCGCCTTGAAACGTATGGTATAAACCAAGGTAGTGCCCCATTTCATGAATCAACACGACGTTATTAGCATTACTGGAACCGAAAAAATTAGCTTCTACTACGATCCCGTCATTGTCTTGTCCGTGCGCTGAGGGGAGATAGGCGTAACCGAGTACACCAGATCCAGAACTGGCACTTATAATTTCCTGAACTACCCAAATATTGATATAACAATTGGGGTCCCAGCGGTTGATGTTTTTTAGGTTCAGATCATCGTTTTGATAAACCAAAGTTGTTAGTGGCGATACATCTCTAGTAATCCCAGTGGTTCCTGCTCCGTTGGGATCTTGGAGGGCCAGGCAAAATTGAATCGGTACTGTTGTTCCTTCTCCCTGATCATAATACCCCATGTTGGCAAATGATTCGTTTAGCTGTTGGATGGCATTCGATACCTGTGTGTCTGATATATTTTCGTTTCCATTCTGATGAATAATGTGTACGACAACAGGTAGAACATAATTGGTCAAAGCCCTTTGGTCGAATGATTGTTGGGCAATGTGTTGCTGGTAATCCTCTTCCAGTTTTCGAAGTGCTTCGGCCGTTTTGGGGTCAGATTGGAGCAGGTAATCGAGTTGTTCATCGTGGCCACAGTCTAGAGCTGTCTGTATTGATTCTATATATTTTGGAGCAATGGATATTTGTGAATCTGGTGAGAAAGAAAGTAACACCGTTAGAATTGGGAGGAGGAGTTTTAGAAAGTGGAATTGCATAGCCGTCTTTTATTTGATTAAAAGAGATAGTTATTAATACCATCTTTTCCATTGGCGAAAACCTTTCGGAATAGATTAGTAGAGTATATTAATCGAATAAACTGTGGATTATGCATCGTAAATATAGGGATAAATGCCGGGACTACAAAAAGTTACCCACTGTACGGTTACCAGTGAAATTGCACCTTATTTACGCAGTATTGTACGATAGGCATTTGGCATATGATTAAGCATTACTAGTAATCACTTCGAGGTGTAGGTTTCATTCAAAATAAAAAGGAATCGCCACTATCTTCTGCACCTTCTCCTTAGAAAAATATTCCTTCCGAATCTCCAGAACATTTTTCCCTTTCTTAAAGTCAGCAGTGGGAATATAGGTCAACACTCCGCTCTCTTGTGCATGAGGATGTTTATAATATTGAAATTCCAAATTCGGGTATGCTTTGTTATTAACAAACACTTTATTAAAGTCTGCATATTTTTTCAAATCTTCTATATAAACAGAATCTCGTCCATGGAATCCTAAACTTTTCCGTTCTCTGAGACTAAGGTCATGCAAATTCATTGCTTCTTCTTCCCGAGGAACGGAGGGAATAAACAACTTCAATCTATCCCCACTGATTTGATCAGAAGGGATCGTTGGGGTGAAAATAAACTGTCCTTCATCTCTTAAATTGTCATAATTAAACGACTGCAAATTGTGCGGCCTGTTATTGAAGATGTAGTAACGGTCAGCACTAAAATAT
>CAZDTI010000019.1:18854-39964 GCA_964508085.1 uncultured Saprospiraceae bacterium
CTGCAAATTGTGCGGCCTGTTATTGAAGATGTAGTAACGGTCAGCACTAAAATATCTATAAATAGGACTTTCATCCGTTTGATCGGCTCCAAACATTCCCATGAAGAAACTAGCAAACAAACCTACAAAGAAACCATATTTCGAAGTAGTATTGGAGGTCATGATATTGGTAATATAGGCAATTGGTTTTTTAAAGAAATAAAGAGAAAATACATTTTCAGTGAAGGCACCTACCCCTAGTGTAATTTTTTCTATCGTTTTATTATCTGGATAACGCTTAGCCAAATGTTGCACGCTCAAGCCCACCATTGTAAAAAGAACATAGAGTCCTATGGCAAAATGAATAACATAATCTGAAAACCCTGGAAAAATAGATACTAAGAATTGAAAGATTTTATAAAAAACTAAGATCAGAAGAGACAAGGAAGTCAGCATAATTACGGTAACGGTTGCCACGGAAAATATAACACTGCACTGTTTATCCAGTTCTAAATTATAGGCTGATAAACTAGGGTATTTTTCTTTAGCTTTCGCCCAATATTTTGGACCAGCCCCAAAATTAGACTTTATATTTATACCATCAGGATAAACAGAATTCAAACCGAGAAGCGCCACCCAAATACCGCGCATTAAAAAATGAAAACCGAAAAATAAAACAAGACAACTCAAGCCGACCAATACTATCAACGAAGCAAAGCTCAAAAAGGTAAACCCCATCTCCGTTGATTCAAAGATGTAAATCTCCAACCACTTCAACAAATACTCCGGCGCCTGAACCAAACCAGCTACCACCAAACCGGAAATCAGCAACTCTGCTTGCCAACTTTGTGCTTCCAGTGCTTTTAACCATTTAGGGCTTTTTTTCTTTCCTTTGCGGTCTGATTGTTCTTGGTGGCTTTCTTTTTTGTGGTCTGACATAGTATTATATTCATTGGTTCTTTGACAAATTTCGTAGCAGCAACAATCCTGGCAGCGCAGCCCCTAACCCCTAAAGGGGAAACCTGCCCAATCTGAAGCAAAAATTGCTAGATTTGTCCAAGAGCCATATTCTTTAATCTTCTTCAAGATACAAAAACTTAAGAAGTTCCCATTACAACATCACCATAGTATCGATTCAATTACAATCTTCATTCTCCCAAGCTACCAATAAAAGTTCCTCTCCCGTTTCTTCTGACAATACTTGCCAAGATGGAGAGTTTGACTTTGTATACATTTTGTTATAAAACTCCTTTAATTCCTCATCAAAACTAAAGTCAAGAAATATTCTGTGATCTCGTTTGGTGATGACGCATTCACTTATTACTGTATTAGGAAGTGACTCATAAATACCATCCAATCGTTCCGGGTCTCTTTTAAGCATCTGATGCTCCATATCGTCATCTTCATAAATATGTGCAATTCCAAGAAAAGAAGAATCTATAAATTCGTAATAAGAGAATGACTTTCTTTTTTTCGGCTTCTTGATTTCAATCTCCGCTCGCCCCCAACTGCCTTCCTCCGTTTTCACGGTATAACATTCAGACTCTTGAATATTAGCAGTTACAATTTCCAGAGACTTCAGGTAATCCGTTTCATGATTTTCCCACAAGCTAATGAAGGTCTCCAGCAATTCTAATTGTAGGTAATATATTTCCAACTTGCCCTCTTGTCCGTTTAAGGCCGTTTTATTTCTAATGGATTTATCTTGAAGTTTTTTAATGGTTGTTTTAACCCTTGGAATATCATTTTCTATGGAGTTCATGACAAAAGCATAGCGCTCAATATAAGAAGCTGCCTGCCCCGGGTAGAAACGATCTACATTTTCCGGACCTATAAGTACTATTATTTTATCCGTATAGGAATAATCGTAAATGGCCGCAACCTGTGCTAGGGAAATTTGAGAAAAGGTAACTAGAAATAGTATTGTTAGTTTTTCGATCATAGCTATTAAATTTAGAGGGACTTCTTGCTGATATATCCAAAAGCAGTTCGAACCCCATCTTCAATTACAAATATAATACAAAGCATTACAATCCTTACATTTTGAAAATCAAGCGCATACGACTTCCGATAATTGGTGTAAATATGATCAATAGAAGTGCTGATTAAGCACAAATTCTCCGTGTATTTCACTTCTTAAAAATAAAAATATAAATTTTTTGTTTTAAAATTTTGCTTTATAAAAACAATTTGTTCTATATTTGCATCATGCAATACAATAAGCAACAACAACCATCAAATAATCATAACCAAAATACAGTGAATATGAAAAGCTCAAAGTTTAGTAACATTCCAATGGACATTATAGATACCAACTTTCAAGAACTCGCACAAACAGAGGAACCGCGTTACGCAGATAGAAGAATGCCGAAATTGGAGCTGGGTACACTCTTATTAATGGTATTACAACAATTGGTAGTGGGTGTTAGAAAACCACTGCTTGCGCTAAAATTCCATCTAAAAGGCCTTCTAAGTCGTTTTCCACAGCTTAAAAAATTACCCTGGCTAAAACTCTGTATCCTTGCGATGGCTGCTTTTATTCTATTTGAAAAAGACATGCAATTTAACTTTGCAGTAAAAGCACCACTTCCTATTTTCAGTGATGAGGATGACGAAAGAACGGTCAGTGATGTGCAGACTTCTATTGCTCAAACTGTAGCGCTCAAATCTGGTGACAATCCTTATGCACCAGCAGAGCCTATGTCTTTGCGAGATCAGCAAGTGCGCGATTTCGTCAGAAGCTATGGAGAATTGGCTATTGCCGAAATGCATCAGAGTGGTGTTCCTGCAAGTATTACCATCGGACAGGGCTTAATAGAAAGCCGCTGCGGACTAAGTAAACTAGCTAAAAACAATAACAATTTCTTCGGCATCAAATGCTTCAGTAAAAAATGCCCAAAGGGCCATTGTACCAACGCTACGGACGATCACCACAAAGACTTCTTCCGAAAGTACAATCATGCTAATAAAAGCTTCCGTCACCACAGCCAAATCTTGACAAATGGACGCTATAAGCACTTACTCAAAGCAGGAAACGATTATGTGACTTGGGCAAAAGGCCTGAAAAAAGCAGGATATGCTACGGATAAGACTTATGATAAAAAACTGATTAAGATTATCGAAACCTATAAACTGTATAATCTCGACAAGCAATAAAAAATCTATAATCACCATACAAACCCTAGTCCCTTAATAGAACATAACATTTTTTTCTTCTATCACACTATTTCAACACCAAAGCGTTTGTTTTGAATTTGGCCCCTTTTCCTCTTTACTTGGCTAAACACTTAACAAACGCTAAAATCCCCCCCATGAACAAGTACCTATTAACCGGTTTCTATCTCCTCGTCATGCTCGCCGTCTACCACCATCCTATCGTTCTACCAAACGAGGGGAAATCAATTCCCAGCATAGAAAAGCAAAAATCCATTCCCAAAAATGAATCTGATTTGGACGTTGAAGCCTATGCACTCGAAACGATGGCACAGAAAAGTACTTTCCCCAAGGAAGGAAAAAGACAATCTGCGCAAAGCCTAATTAGCCAAAACGAACAACAAAAGACATATTAAGAAAATAAATAAAATTATTAATCTTCTGATCACCCCAATATCTAAATACAAGAAAGAACCATAACTACTTGATAACTACACGTTTAAGTTTTTGTTTTCCTTGTTAAGCGGTTCTCTCATAGTCTGTTTTCAAGACCATCCTCTCCGGATGGTCTTTTTTTGGTATAGTTTTTATTAATAATATTATGAAAATACATCAATCGACAGTTTGCCTTAAATACACTGTCAACAAAAACTAGAAACATGAAAGAGCACCTCCTAGCTATTGCTTTTTTGGGTTTACTGTTCCTCCTCTATATGGCTCCAATGCCAGAGTCTTTTTTAAATGATAAAGACTATGCGCCATCATACCCTATTGAAGAAGAACACATAGACACCCAACAAAAAACAAATGCTGAAGAACCAGCACCTACAAACACAAACACTCCTGATAGTATACGAACATCTGTTGTTGCGGCAACTCGATTATAAGAATTATGTGAACAAACTAACTCACGAAAGCGAGTGAAAATAAAGGATCATTTTTTCCCCCTAAAGATTAGTGATCCTCCCCCCACTCAGCAAAAAGGTCATCCCCCCGGATGACCTTTATTTTTTTGTCCCAAATAAATCAGAAAATCTTCTTTTGTGGCACTCATTTTGCTGAAAAAACTAATACGTTCAAATGGGGAGTGCTTATTAACAATCAACATAAATTATAATCCTCACACACCTGAAACACTATTGTTAATAATTGCTCCCTTTTTTAAACGCCCTATCACACACTATCTATCCAACAAAGTATAATAATACTAATGAATTGAGTCAGCAGCGCTCCTTCAAAGTCGTCTATTTCTAATAGATAACTTATAATCAATTCATTCAAAATACGCCGCACACTTTTTAGAGATCATTTTTTCCCAACAGAAACTGATTTTATCAGTATACTTTATTTATTGGAAAATTTTATATACAAGAGAAAACGTACAAACACTCACTCGGGTCCTGGGATATTTTTCCTGGGACTTTTTATTTTGGTTCAGTAGTATGGCTACAATGGACCTTCAATAACCATTTATAATATAGAACTACATAAATATCGTCCTTAAGGAGCTGATGTTTTTCTAAAATTCATTGGAAAACCGTATTTTACCCATCTAATAAAATAAATTCAACCTATGCAATCCTCCTATTCCCCAGGTGTACTTTCGCTACTTCCTCTTTACTATGTAGGCTGGGCCGATGCGCTTCTTTCGCCTTCAGAAGTTAAACTCATTCATAAAAAAGTAAACGAACTCTCCTTCCTTAATGATGCGGATCGGAAGCTCCTAAAGTCCTGGAGCAATCCAGCTAAGCCACCTGCTAAAAGTCTATTCAAACAATGGGTAAAAATTTTAAAAGATAATGCAGCTCAAATGCCTAAAGGCAGCAACAAGACAATGGCAGCACTTGGAATCGAAATGGCGAAACGGTCTGCGAAAAAAGACGAAGTACTCAAATGGTCGTCTGAACATACGCAAGGCGCACTCGAAGAACTCGAAAAGGCCATAGGTGGAGTTGGTGTAGATTCCTATAGAAACATATTTCCGGGCGAATCCAGCTCACCACCAACTGAACGAAGTTTTCAAGCCGAAGAACTGACTGCTATTCTTGATGATCAATACAGTGATATTCGTAACAAAATGCGCACGCTATTGAGTGATCCCGAATTTCAAATTCGTTTGTTTAAAGATAAAGAGGAGTATCGAGAGCATACATTGCATTGGTGTAAACTCCTTGCTGATCAAGGCTTAGGTGCCATTTCGTACCCAAAGGAATATGGCGGTAAAGATGATATGGGCCTCTATGCTGCTGTTTTTGAAATGATGGGCTATCATGATCTTAGCCTAGTCATCAAATTTGGAGTACAGTTCGGACTTTTTGGTGGCTCCGTCTTATGGCTCGGCACGAAAAAGCACCACGACAAACACCTTGCTGACATCGGAACTTTGAAGCTTCTCGGTTGCTTTGCAATGACGGAGATGGGCCACGGTTCCAATGTGCGCGAACTGGAAACAACAGCAACTTACGATCATAATAGTAAAACCATAATTATAAATTCCCCTACCCCAACTGCTGGCAAAGATTATATTGGCAATGCTGCTCGCCACGGGCGCATGGCTTCTGTTTTTGCACAGTTGATTGTAGATGGAGAAAAACACGGTGTACACGCCATCCTCGTTCCCATCAGAGATGAAGGAGGAAATGCCATGCCTGGCGTTCGCATAGAAGATTGTGGTTACAAACTTGGCTTGAACGGAGTAGACAACGGACGTCTCTGGTTTGATCAAGTTTCTGTACCAGCGGATAACCTTCTAAATCGCTTTGGAGATATTGATGAGAATGGAAAATACAATAGTCCAATTGAAAATCCATCCCGGCGTTTCTTTACGATGCTGGGAACTTTAGTTGGTGGAAGAGTTTGTGTTCCTCAGGCAGGTTTGAGTGCAGCGAAATCCGCTCTAACCATTGCTATAAAATATGCTTTAAAAAGAAGACAATTTGCTCCAAAAGAAGGAGAAGCAGAAACACTATTGTTAGATTATCCAACGCATCAACGGCGATTGATGCCTAGATTGGCAAAAGCGTATGCACTGGATTTCGCCTTAACCTATCTTACCAAAAGATACAGCAACCGAACAGAAGACGACATCAGAGAAATAGAAACTATGGCTGCCGGACTAAAATCCTACGCAACTTGGTATACAACTGACACCATTCAAGAATGTCGTGAAGCTTGTGGAGGGAAAGGCTATTTGGCAGAGAATCGCTTTTCTGAACTCAAAGCCGATACTGATATTTTCACTACATTCGAAGGGGATAATACTGTTTTGATGCAATTGGTTGCAAAAGGTTTGTTAGGTGCTTTCAAACAATCTCTACACGACGATGGTTTTGGAACCATTATGCGGGTGGTAGCTCAAAAAGTTGGAACCAGTATTACGGAACGAAATTACTTCACCAAACGAAAAACGGATTCAACACACCTCCTGGATCACGAATTCCACCTTTCTGCTTTTCACTATCGCGAACAAACTATCCTTGTTTCTCTCCTACAGAGAATGCGACGCTTGATAGGCAAAAGAATGAATCCTTATGACGCCTTTCTCCGTTGCCAAACCCACATGATGGAACTCGCCAATGCTTACGTAGAAAATTTCATACTCAAGCAATTCGTAGAAGTCATTGAAACCAAAGCAACAGATCGCACTAGGGATATCCTTTCAAAAATGTGTAGTCTTTATGCGCTTTCCACCATAGAAGAACACAAGGGTTGGTATTTGGAAAATAATTACGTGGAGAGTTATAAAACAAAAGCGATACGCAGAATGGTTGACCGGCTTTGTAAGGAGGTTCGAAATGAGGCAGATATTTTAGTGGATGGTTTTGCGATACCGGAAGGTTGTTTGGTGGCACCGATGGTAGTCGGGGAAAATTAACCGGACTGTTTTTTAGAACTTCGTGTGTTTCGTATTTCCTTTTGAAAACCACAAAGGGCACTAAGAG
The DNA here is from genome assembly GCA_964508085.1 of uncultured Saprospiraceae bacterium. GTDB lineage: Bacteria > Bacteroidota > Bacteroidia > Chitinophagales > Saprospiraceae > CALGLS01. The sequence continues at coordinate 25,928 of CAZDTI010000019.1, forward strand.
CACGAAGTTTTACACAAAGTAGAAAATAAATTACTGTAGCATTTCTCCGTTTGTGGGGCTTTCTATTCATTATTATTACTTACTTCTGCCACCAACAAATATCAGGTTTATCTAACCATCCATTGCTTGTACCACTGCTTTCCCCCATTACTGATCAACAACCAATAAATGCCAACACTCAAAGGGTAAGCAGAACAATCCAGAACAAAACGATCCTGCGTAATCCGTGTCACTTTTGGCGTAGCTACCAATTTCCCAGCTTCGTTGTACAAACCGAAACTTGTATTTATTGCTTCTACATCTCTAAACAAAACGGTAAAGGTGGATTCTCCCGGATTTGGAAATAAATTTATTGGATCGGACAAATCTCCTAGGTTAAGGACTGCGCTGGTTTGCGCTGCAAGTAGTAATACATCTTTTGTACTTGTTTTGTTATCATTTCGATCGCAAACGTAGATATCTTCTTTGCCATCTCCATTGTAGTCGGCTATAAACATCCCAAGGCCTTTAACTAGATAATCAGGACCAAAGGCAACTTCATTATCTTTAGTGAATACTCCCTTACCATTGTTAATATATGCGTTGACGGGAGCCATCGAAATAGAATTATTAGAAATATCGATACTACAAACGAATAAATCCAAATCACCATCATCATTAACATCTAAAAAAACGCCATCTAAGGAATGGCTTAACTCTTCTGGAATATGGCTAGAAGTACTATCTCCAAATACGCCAGCTCCGTTATTTATATACAGACGATTTTGACGATCCTTCCCGGCCAAAAAAGCGACAGTCGACAAATATACATCCTGATCACCATCTAAATCTACATCCGCGAAGGTTACTTTTCTAGTTTCCATATCTACACCTTGTGGCAAGCGACTTGTAGTTTCATCTACAAAAACACCTGTCCCATCATTTATCAACAATCTATTTCCGTCCTCATTTCCTACGAACAAATCCAAATCATCATCGCCATCTACATCAGACAGGTTTAGGTCTTGAGTCAAATCATTTATTTCTGGCAAGCGAGTGACCGTTTCTTCTATAAATTTTCCAGTTTGATCATTGATAAAAACTCGATTTTGGCCATCATTACCAAAAATTAGATCCGGCCATTTATCTCCGTTTAAGTCCACTGTTATAACTGCATTTGATTTAGAGTCGGGAAATTGAAAAGGAGCAGTAGTAAAATTAGCACTTCCATCATTCCTGTAATATTCATGCACATTTGTATTCCCTATTGTCACATCATCTTCACTACAAAAGACAAGGTCTAAATCACCGTCTTGATCAAAATCCGCAATAGCTACATCCTCACTATCGTGATCAACCTGTGGTAAGTTTCCAAAGGAGAAAGAAAAAAAACCGGTCCCATCATTTATTAAAATGGTATTTCCTTGGAATTCATTGGCTAGTACAACATCCATATCTCCATCGCCGTCCAAATCAGCTGCACGAACGTCCATAGAGGAGAAACGAGTACCTCCATCTGGCAAATTCATAGTACCATCTTCAAAATATTGACTAAAAACGAGATTAGAGAAGAGTAAAATAAATAACAAAGAAAGGGTAAAGCGTAATGACATAAAGCAAAAATTGGATCATTCAACGAGGCTAAAATAATAGCAAAGATAAGAATTGCTACTTACTTTATATCAGATGAAATTGTCCGCGATGTGGTTGCCTATGAAAATAATTAAAAAATGGAAAATTAGCCGACGGGAACAGCCTGCACTGGATTTGCTGAATGGGATATCCCGAAAACGGTAGGTGTTTTTGCGAACTGAGCGCATTAAATTGAGATTTCTATTGAAGTTGAGTTAAGACGCCTTTCCCATTTCCTTTTTCAAGTAGTCCACTACTTTAATTTTAACAGCGTCTATTCCACGTAATTCCGCCATATAAACGGTAACCCAATCGCCAAGATTGATTAGGTATAAAGATTGCTCTACGAGTGTTCTTCCTTTTGCAAAAACTTCCATAATGGAGTTGGTATATCCTTGAATGATGGCCTTATTTATTTCTATTCGTCGCTGATTTCTTGGATGATCATCGGGAGAACGTAGGAATAAGACTGCTAAGTCTTCATTCTCTTGACGCCAGCCTACCAATTCGTTGTGGTTCATCTCGGGAATGGAATTGTGCCAGCAAAGTACTTTTGCGTTTTGATTGATTTGCTGCCGCATCCGTAGGGCTACCGTTTCCATTCTATTGGTGGTATATAAAACTGGCATTTTACCATTTAGAAACTTTGCAATGGCAATGGCCTCTAATCTCACTTCCTCCATTCCATTTTCTAACAATATAGACGCATTAGCTACTTCTCTAATTTTTCCATCTGAGATTAAACCCAATTTATGTAAAACGAATAATTGCTGAACTATTGAGAACCCAACACAGGCTCTAGGAGAAGGACAATCTGTTGGCATTTTAATATAATCGAGTCCTTCTTCCTTTGCCCTTTTTAACAATATACCTCCGGAAGCAATCACAACTACTTTAGCACCAGCAGTTAACATTTTTTCAAAAACATGGTGCGTCTCCTCTGTATCACCGGAATAAGAAGAGGCTATGGCAAGAGTGTGTTTTCCAACATAGGCCGGTATGTCATAATCCCGACAAGTCATAAAGGGTATATGGCATTCATCTCGGATAAATTCAGATACAAAATTGGCTCCTATACCGGAGCCCCCCATACCTGCTACGATAATATGGCGTATATCAAATTCATGAGCTTGAATATTGGCTGTATCCCCCGTAATTATTGCCTCTCGGAGCTGAGCGGGGAATCGCTCTACTAGTTGATCCATCATAAGCTTCTGGAGTATTTCCCTGTGTAACGGAAACCGAACAAAGATGTTACTTCCAGTGCTTATACATATTAATCAGTCCATTTGTAGAGACATCATGGCTATCGACCTTTCCTTCGTTTTGCAACTCCGGAAGTATTTTGCTAGCCAATTGCTTACCCAATTGTACACCCCATTGATCAAAACTAAAAATATTCCAGATGATGCCCTGTGCAAAAATCTTATGTTCGTACATCGCGATCATTTGCCCTAAAGTGAAAGGCGTTATTTGTTTTACCAAAATAGAATTGGTCGGCCGATTGCCTTCAAAGACTTTGAATGGTTTTAAGAAAGCAATTTCTTCTGCAGTTTTGTTGTCATTAATCAGTTCTTTTTCAACGTCCTCTTCCCCTTTTCCGGTCATCAAAGCTTCTGCTTGTGCAAAGAAATTGGCCATCAATTTATCATGGTGATCACCAATTGGATTATGACTGATAGCTGCTGCGATAAAATCACAAGGAATCAATTTAGTCCCCTGATGTATGAGTTGATAAAAAGCATGTTGTCCATTAGTCCCTGGTTCTCCCCAGATAATTGGTCCTGTTTGGTAATCTATTTGATCGCCGTTTCGATCTACACATTTTCCATTACTTTCCATATTCCCTTGTTGGAAGTAAGCGGCGAAACGATGTAGGTATTGATCATAAGGCAAGATCGCTTCTGACTCGGCGCCATAGAAGTTATTATACCAAATCCCAATCAAAGCTAGTACGACTGGAATATTCTTATCTAAAGGCGCCTTTTTAAAATGCTCATCCATTTGGTGTAAGCCATCAAGTAAAGACATAAAATTATCGCCACCAATAGTACAAGCTATGGATAGACCAATTGCAGAGGATAAGGAGTAGCGACCACCAACCCAATCCCAGAATACGAACATGTTGTCAGGTTCAATTCCAAATTCAGCAACCGACTTCGCATTGGTGGAAACCGCAACAAAGTGCTTACTTACTGCCGACTCCTCCCCTGTTTTTTCCAAGAACCAATCTCGAGCCGAAAAAGCATTGGTCATGGTCTCCTGAGTGGTGAACGTTTTGGAGGCAATGATAAATAGCGTCGTAGCCGGATTCAAATCTTTTAGCGTTTCGGCGATGTGGGTTGCATCTACATTAGAAATAAAATGAGGACGGATGCCTTCTTGCCAATAAGGTTTCAAAGCTTCTGTTACCATCACTGGCCCCAGGTCAGATCCACCAATTCCGATATTGACGATATCCGTAATTTTTTCACCAGTATAGCCTCTACACTCTCCACTATGCAATTTCGCTGCAAAGGCATGCACCTGTTTTAAAACCGCGTCGATCTTCGGCATCACATTCTCTCCATCTACCATAATTGGATGACCAGAACGATTACGTAAGGCTATGTGCAAAACGGAGCGCCCTTCCGTTTCATTGATCGCTTCACCGCTGAACATTTGTTGAATCGCCTCTGGCAATTTGGTTTGATGTGCAAGATCAACCAACAATTGAAGCGTTTTATCAGTTATGTTGTTTTTAGAAAAATCGACAAGAAGGTCATCTTGTTGCAGTGAAAACTGTTCGAAACGCTTAGGATCAGCATTGAAGAGTTCATGAAGCGTTACCTTTTTCATCTGTTCGAAATGTCTTTCTAGGGAAGACCAAGCTTCAGTTTGAGTTGGATTTTGTCGATTTAGCATAGGTGTATTGTGATTTATTATTCCTTTGGAAATACGCTAAGCCTAAGGTATTTGTTTTCCTTAGGTCAAAAAGAAACGAATAAAAAGAAAATTTATATAACAGTAACGAAGGTAGGAATTCTTTGAAAATACCGAAATGTAAAAGATAAAAATTGAACACGAAATTCTAATTAGCTAGCTTTCTTCTCTAGATTTTTATTACGAAAATAAAGGGTAGTTAAAGAACAGATAGAAGTGATAATAAATAGAATAAACGCACCGTAAAATACACCTTCATTTTCCATAGTCATAGTTATCCCATCATAGAGTATAGCTGTTACAATACAGCCAACCCCAGTAAAAAATGTAGAGATCAGCGCAAACCATATAGGCTTAATGGGATATTTTATCCCTGCAAAAATATAAAGTAATGGGATCATAAAGACTAGGAGCCTAGGAGCATTATTGTCTAGCATAAAACTAATGATCAACGAAATAACAATTGGTAGGACAAACCAAGGCCAGTTCCTCTTCTGAAAAAATGACTGAGAAGGAATTGTTCGGTTATCAGTACCTCCAATATTTCTTCTAGTAGTAGAAGAAATATTGGAGGTACGGTCATCCTTTACTGAAGGAATATTAGCGGGTTTTTGATTTGGCCTTTGATATGATGCCCCCTCTTTTTTCTTTTTCATTTTAGCCAGATCGTCCTTTGCTTTTTGTTTTTCATTCAGTATTTCCCTTTTTTGAATTTCTAATTCCTCCAACTCTTTCTTTGCTCTTTTCACCTTCTCCTCTGCATCATTTTCGGCTCTTTCCTTCTGTAATTTCATTGCAGCCTTATCTTTTTCTTCCCTTTCCAATCTCCGCTTTTTCTCTGCTGCAGCCTTTTCCTTTATTGCTGCTTCTTTTGTTCTTTCAATCGCTTCCATCTCTCCAATAATCCGTCGAGTTTCTTCTTTATATTTTCCTTGAGGATACTTTGTGAAGAATATACGATAGGTTTCAATGTCATTTTTTCGAACAGCCTCTTTCCAGGCTTCTTCTTCCTCCAAACCGTTGACATATTTAGACAGTTCTTTGTATTCTGGTAATTTTCCAATAATGTTCAAGAAGGCAGAAATTTGCTGGTTCTTTGCAGTTCCGGCATGAACAGGATCTATAACTCCACTATTAATCTTCTCCTTAGTCTCATTGTAACGTGCAGATAATAGGACAACCTGATTTCGTAAGGCTCGAATTTCGTCTTTAGAATCCAACTGTTGTGATTCACATTTCTGAAAAGTATTCAAGAGGATTTTTATAACCTCTTCAATTCGGTTCTTTGCAATTAGCTGTTGAAGCTTAAATAAAAAATCATCCATAGTTTTGACAAGGTGGTATAATTTAAAATCGATTTTAGAATCTGTTCCAATGATGCTTTCAAAGCTAATAAAAGCACAGCACTTTTCTACATAAAAAGCAGACTAAAACCTATTTTACGCCTAAGAAATACTAAAGTTCTATGGATAACCTAATTTACTAACTACCTTTAACTCATGGCCAAACACAACGAACTCGGAAAACGTGGAGAAGAAATCGCCAGAAAAACACTGGAAGATAAAGGCCATGTTATTTTAGAATCCAACTATAGATATGGTCGAGCCGAAATAGACCTTATTTCTCGTTACGACGATTTGCTCATTTTCACGGAAGTAAAAACAAGAAGTAGTAATTTCTTCGGCCCTCCTGAGCTCGCAGTCAACGATAAAAAAATAAACCTTATCGTCCGTGCAGCTCAAGCCTACCTTTATGACAATGACTATGAAAAGGAAATCCGTTTTGATGTAATTAGTATTGTTATTACAAACCCTTCCAATATTCAAATCAAGCACTTTGAGGATGCTTTTTTCCCTGGAATGTAACGAATTGACCTTCCTTCAAATCTATTTTTTTACCATAACAGCTTTTCTTCAACTTGTCGAATCGGACATTTCGAACACAACCTAATGAATAACCTTTCCCTAATTTAGTTTAACCATTTAGACCTCTCCTCCCTACTCTTCTCTCTTTCAACGAAAAAACTAACACTCCCTACAAATAATGTTGATAAATAAATCCTGAAAAGTTTGTTCAATTCAAACACTGGCCTTACTTTTGTCATGTTACCAAAAGGTAACATGTAAAGAAACACTATATGATTTGGAAGGCGTTGTCGGATCCAACCAGAAGATCTATTCTCAACTTGTTGAGGAGTGCGCCTCGTACAACCGGTGAAATCAGTGATCAATTTAAAAACGACCTCTCACGCTTCGCAGTCATGAAACACTTAGGCGTGTTGGAGAAAGCAGGTCTGATTACCATTAAACGGGAGGGAAAATTCAGATATAATTATTTGAATCCGCGCCCAATTCAAACGACCTACGAACAGTGGGTAAGTAATCTGACACAACTGTCTTTTTACACCGAACCAACGACCCGGAAGATGGGAAAAAACAAAAAGTCAATCCACAGCAGCAAAGTGAACCTTGCGGTTACTTTAGATGCGTCTAAAAAAGTAGTCTGGAAGCACCTGACTAAAGATGTTTCGCGCTGGTGGTTGAAAGAATGCTATTCTCATCCCAAGACCAAGAAAGTCATACTTGAGTTAAAACCAGGGGGATTATTGTACGAGGATATTAGCAGCAAAGAAGGATTTGTATGGGCTACCGTAACTGGTATCCATATTGAAAACACTTTGCTATTAAAAGGACAAGTCCCAAGTATTTTGGGTGGTCCTGCGCTGTCTTTTGTGAATATATCACTAGAGAGCATTGGACGGCAAACTCATCTTCGAGTTACAGAGGTGATTCTTGGGGAAGTATCCGACAACCTTCTAAATTCATTAAACAATCATTGGACAACATTACTGGAAAAAGGGCTACGTCCTCTGATTGAGAAAAAGAAGTAAAATTCATGGCTTTCTCTCCCTTCCTCTACCACAAATAAGGTAGTTCTCTTAAAGGAACATTTGATTCCTGCTAACTTCATGCATAATTAGTTATCTTTTCCTTATCTTCACTCTAGTAGTTTTATTACTTGACGATTACACCAATTACTTTCCTATGTGATACGTCAGGCATTACGATATTCCAGCTTCACCCAACTAGATTCTTTAAATACGAACTGAGTTATTACACCTTAGATCTTTTTGTTATGAACCTGCATATCAATTACGCGAATAAATTGTTATATCTACTACCTACTTTTTTGCTTTTAGTTTTTCTAAACCAAAACATGCAAGCTCATTGTATCTATAACAATCTCTCGGAAACTATTCAGGCGACAGCCACTAATAGCAACTTTAATGAATTTATCGGATCCGGAACTTCCTCTTGCTGCAGCTGGGAAAATAACGGTTGTAATCCTGGTGGAACCCCCAATAACATCTTAAACATTAGAATTGAAATTGCCAGTGCGTATTTTCTTACCGTAATTGAAGTCCCTGCAAACGGCGACATTTATATAGAATACTTTCAAGAAGTTGTTGGTGGTACTCCCCAAATTGTTTGCAAATCTTATAACAGTAATAATACATTATTTGCTCAAGTCCCATTTTTATCCAGTCCAGGTCAAAGTAGAAATGTAAAATTTCTAGCAACTAGTGATCCTCAGTTTGATGTAAATAACGATTCGGAGGAAGAACAATCTTTTGCGGTTTTAAATGCCATGAAGCAAACACTAAACAACGATTCGCAATATCGAGGAATGCTTATCTCTGGTGACCTTTCGGAAAATACGACACAGGAAGATTTCGATTTATACAAAAGTCAGCTCGCAGGATATGAACATTTGACCTACGATGGCTTCGGCAATCATGACTTGTACAACCACTCCCCTGTTGCACAGTTCTCTTGCCAGAATGGAGATGGCTTTTGTGTTACCCCCAAAACAATTATCGAAGATCTCCGACAGCGAAAACGCAGTAGTCTAATTGAGTATACCAATATTCCAGCACAGTTATTCACCTATCAAAATGCTTTTGACAATACGCTTGGCTGGGAAGATGTTGAGCCGCCGCATTATTCTTGGGATTGGGGCGATGTTCATTTTCTACAATTGAATTTATATCCAGGAACCGGAACGGGCAAACAGGAATTCATTAATAACGCTCCTCATTATTTCACTCCGATGAAAAGTTTGGAATACGCTATTAATGATTTAGAAAACAATGTTGGCAATTCTTGTAGACCTGTCGTTTTAATTTTTCATTTTACCATCAACACACCACTCTGGACTTCCGCAGAAAAGCTATTAATCTGGAATGCGCTGGCAAACTATAACATTGCTCTTGTCATAACTGGACATAAAAACAATGTGACCAACTGGGTCAGAGAATGGAACCGTCCATCAGGCACTAACCTAGGCCCCAATTCCATAACAGAGATGGTTGCTGGAACCGCGCACTTAGATGGCCGTTATAATGATTTACAAATTCAAGGTAACAACCTAAGCATCACCCGCTGGGAAGTAGATGACGATGATGGAGAAATAGAACTTATTGGCCAGTACAGCAAAACCATAACGGTTGGAATTGATAATGACGGTGATGGTTTTTGCATTAGTGAAGATTGTAATGACTTCAACTCATCAGTACCTGCAATTCCAGGCAGCAGCTGCAATGATGGTGACTCAAACACCAGTAATGACCTTATTCAACCTGATGGTTGTACTTGCTTGGGCACGCCTTCAAATGGCGGAAACTGCACCGCTTCCTTTAGTGGAAGTAACAATGTGATCACTATTTTAAATCTTACTGCCGGTCATCAAAGCGTAAAAATATTTGATTCAAACTGGACAACTGTCTTTGATTGTTTTGACAACTGTCCTATCACCGAAAACATCCCCTTAGAGAATGGTACTTTCTTCGTAAGAATAGAACAATGGACCGCCAACTGGCAGCCCATCTGTATTATTGAGGAGTACATTACTCTAGAAGGCAGCAGTGGATGTACACCTGGACAAGCCTGCAATGACAATAACATATGCACGACTAATGACATTTTAGACAACAATTGTAACTGTAATGGAACACCTTCTCCAGACAACGATAATGATGGATTCTGTGCGGAGCAGGATTGCAATGATTTTAATCCTAACATCCCGGCTGCAGTCGGGACTAGCTGTGACGATAACAACCCTAACACAAACAATGATCTTATCTTAGCTGATGGCTGTACCTGCCTAGGAACGCCCACTACCGGAGGCGGCTGTACGGCCGAATTTTCTGGAACCAACAATAGTATACTAATTACAGGAATGACTGCTCCTAATCAAACGGCAAAAGTTTTTGATGCCAACTTCAACACTATTTTTGAATGTTTTAATAATTGCAATGCAAGCGAAAACATTGTTGCTCCAAACGGAACTTACTACGTCTCTATAGATCAATGGACCGCTTCTTGGCAGCCCATCTGCACCCTTCAGGATTACGTAAGTGTTGGTGGTGGATCTCCTTGCACCCCTGGACAAAGCTGTGATGACAATAACAATTGTACCACAAATGACAGCTACGACAACAATTGCAATTGCAGCGGAAACCCTATGCCAGACAATGATGGCGATGGATTTTGCGCCAGTGAAGACTGTAACGACTTCAATGCTTCAGTTCCGGCAGCGGAAGGAACCACTTGCAACGATAACAATACAAACACAATCAACGATATCATTCAATCTGATGGCTGCACTTGCCAAGGCACGCCCATCACTGGGAGTGACTGTACCGCTACTTTTTCTGGAACCAATAACAGCGTTCTCCTTACAGGAATGACCGCTCCAAACCAAACAGCAAAGGTTTTTGACGTCAACTTCAATACGGTTTTTGAATGTTTTAATAATTGCAATCCGACAGAAAACATCAATGTTCCTAACGGGAGTTATTATGTTAGCATTGACCAATGGACTTCTACATGGCAACCCATTTGCACCCTTCAGGACTATGTAACGGTGGGTGGAAACACCGGCTGTACGCCCGGACAAAGCTGTGACGATAACAATGATTGCACCTACAATGATAGTTATGATAATAATTGTAACTGCATTGGTTTACTCTCTCCTGATAATGACAACGATGGTTTTTGTTCTTTAATGGATTGTAACGATTTCAACCCGGGACTTCCTGCAACACCTGGTACTTCCTGCAACGACAATGATCCTAATACCGATAACGATGTCATTCTCGAAGACGGTTGTTCTTGTGCGGGGATCATAGGAGGAGGTAGTTCTTGCAATATTCTTGTTACAAGCCAGGGAAACACAATTAATGTCAGTGGTTATTCTGAACCCAATGCCATTATTCAGGTGTTCACCAACTCTTGGAGTACTGTTTTTGATTGTTCAGGAGATCAGTGTAGTAATCCACAAATTATTTCTGGTCTCAATAATGGAAGCTATTTCGTAAAGGTGACCTTGTATAGTAACAATTGGGTTTTACAATGTGAAGAATTAGAAACCGTAAACATAAGCGCTGGATTCAACTTACAAGGAGATGGAAGCGATGAGTTTTTGTTTTTCAGTGCCGCAAAAAATGGTCGTGAAACTGCTTTAAATTGGACTTGTAACACAGATTTCAAAACGGACTATTTTCAAATTGAGCATTCCAAGGATGGTAAAGACTTCGAAACTCTTGAAACAATAGAAAGTGCAGGTGATACGGATCGAACAGTTTATTACCAGTCTAAAGACAAATCCCTAGCGCTCGGCAGAAATTATTACCGTTTAGCACAAGTTTATAAAAATGGTGCGATTCGATATTCGACGATAAAGGAAATTATTTTTGACATGGACTTAGAAGCTGTTATTATATTTCCGAATCCAACGGATTATTTTATTAATGTAAATTTAAAACCCTTTATCGGAGAGGCTTTATCTGTGAACGTTTTTAATACACTCGGCCAGCAAATGGCTGTTTTCACAACAAAAGAATTACAAGATGTTTTGGTTCGTTTTGATTTGGCGAATTATAAGCCGGGGGTTTATTTGATGGTTGTTGAATTGGGGAATGGGAAGCGGGTGAATCGGTTGTTTACGGTGGCGAGGTGATTCCTCGACTCGCTGCGCTCGCTCGGAATGACAATGAGTGGTTCGATGCGCTCACTCGGAATGACAATACCACATAAAAAACAAAATATTATAAAGAGGGCTTTCGAAAATCTGACATTGCAAGCGAGCAAAAACTTTGAAGAGCCTCGCATCAAAATCATTGTATTAATATTACTTTACCATAAAGTCCATTCACTTTTAAGTAGTAAACACCACTTGGAATATTTCGTATTCGTAGTGTTATGCTTTCTTCCAGTACATAATTTTGCTCCAGCATCCTCCGGCCAATAGCATCAAACAATTCCAGCTTCTCAATCGCTTCCATTCCAGCCTTCACCTGTATTTGACCACTTGCTGGATTAGGATAAATTAAGAAATCAGCATTCCACTCCTCTTCATTTTCCAAGCCAACCGTTCCATCTACCGTCCAGCTTTCTGCGAAATGATTATCCAAATCGGGACTAATCAAAGTAAGCCATTGACCGAGACCATCAGCGGTTGTTGGCCAGGGAGCGACATCATCGTAAGTAACATGGTCGACAATTATTCCGTGCCGGTTCCTTAGAACGAGTTGTTCTCCACCATTTGAAAGGGAGCCACTCTCCCACTCGAACTTTTGTTCAGATGTAGGAGGAAGTAATAAGAAATATTTCCCTAAGTAAATACTTTCACCAGGATCTATACTTGTATTTTCCGGAAAGGTAAAGAAGACTCCCTCCGTAAAAGAATAACCACCTAACAATATTGTTACGTCCGAAGAGTTATACAATTTCAAGAACTCTGTCTCCAAAGAATCCGCTGGATGATAATGGATTGCTGAGATTTGAACATCGGCTTTGGCATCGTATAAGAAAGAGTTTGTCCCCATATTCACAACGGCGCCCATGTTGCTCAATCCGGATCCGATTGCTGGAGAGCCTGTTTTTAATGCAAAGTCATTTCCAGTTGGATCAACAAATAAGGGGTTGGTGAATAATAAATTATTCCCTGTAATGGTGTCCGTATCGGAAAGACAATAATTGATTTCTACCGAGGAAGCTTCATCAACTCGAACGGTTTCCTTAGCCGCATTGGAGAAAACACTATTGGTGACCTCTATAAACCCTCCTCCTCTTCCAAGATTCTTTTCAAAAGCGGCTAAACTATGTGCATTGTTGTAAAAAGTAGAACGATCTATGATAACAACAGCTTCGTCTTTCACCCCAAAACCCTGGTCACAATTTACAATTGTATTATTATTCGCAACTACCGTACTGGCTTGACCAACCGAAACGCCTTTGTCTGTGATATTGTGAATCAAGTTATTTGCTAACAATACATTTTGGGAAGTTTCTCCTAAGTCAATTCCATCACTATTAAAGCCAAAAAAATCATAAATCTTACAATTCCGAATGGCTCCGTTCACTACTTCGTCATAATCAATAGCATCCGTATCTACTTGGTCGTTCCCACGGAATTCGCAGTTTTCAATAAAGCCAAAACCGTATTTCACGTTTATTAAATCGCCTGTTACTTTAGAATGCAACTTACTGTTCAACATCCAAATATCGGAGTAACGACCTAAGATTGGATTACCAGACACATCTTCAATCGTCACATTGTTTAAATTCACAACCGAATGCCAAGCGGCCAAAGCTGCATTCTCTTGAACGGGATGATCGCCATGACTCGCGTTGATTACTTCCAGCCAATTCAGAGACGATGTATTTGTACTATTATAAAAAGTGACATTCCCCCAAGTGCTGGCACTAGCCGCTTCATTATTTCTAAAAACAACCGGTTGATCTTCTGTTCCATTAACAGACAAACCGCCTTCAATTCTTAGTGTTGCTTCTTCTGGAAAATGAATAGCTACACCCGGGTCAACTTCCAATACCACATCCGGCATTACTAAGACATCGCCTCTTGCTTTGTAGGGAGAGCAAGCGATTTCTAATGTTGTATTTTGGAAAATGGTATCTGGCAAAACGCAAGTTCCTGTTGGTGTAAAATGAGCAACCATGATTAGATCATCGGTCAAAGTAGTATTGAAAGTTGGAGTATCTGAGATGATTATCCCCATATTGGCAAGCACTGCTTTTAGCTCCAAATCGAAACTTTGGTCTGAACTATTCACTGCATCTTGATGAACTTCTACAGCGATTACATTTTCACCTTGTAACAATTGATTTACATTTACGGAAAATAAATTAAAAGAATTCTCTGTCGGATTAGCAACCCAATCAATCGCTGTTGTCAAATAATTCGTTGGGCCAACAGGAATATTACTTTTGTATATTTCTTCTCCATTCAGATAAACAATAGCACCATCGTCTCGAAGAATATTTAACAGCAATTGATCAGAAAAAACACTTGGATCATTTACAGTAAACGTTTTTCTAAAGTAAGTTGTAATGTATTTGTTGTCGGGATTCCCCCCGAAGGAAACGACGGTATTTTCATCACCATCTCCATAGCCGAGTTGCGCTTGTCCTTCATTCCAGG
>CAZDTI010000020.1:0-39745 GCA_964508085.1 uncultured Saprospiraceae bacterium
TCCAAAAATCTTTGGCTTTTTCATTAATTTGCTTAATTCTCTTTTCAATAAAGTCTAAATCATTTTGGTCTCTTAAATAGTATTCAGGATAATAAAGGTGCCATTTGTTTCTAACTTTTATAATCTGAGGTATTTCAAAATAAAAAGGCTTTCCATTATAGTTAAACTTAATAGTTACATCAGCCCATTCCCCAACTATGTAATTATTGAACCCACCATAATTTTTTATTCTGACTTTTTCGAAATAAATAGAATCGATGGTTGCTTTTTGTATTTCAAACTTCTTATCCTCCAACATTATTTCCTGAATATATCCGCTTCTCACTAAGAAATTTGCCATCCTATCATCGAAATTAGACTCCAGTTCATTTAGAAATTGTAGCGTATCCTTTATGTCTGGTCTATATTCAAAATTCTGTTTGAAAAGATGTTTCTGCTCTGAGAATGGAATAGCTAATTGCAAGTACTTACTAGTATCCTTGTTAATCAAAAAATCTACAACCCCTAATGCAATTTCAGTATAACTGTTTAATTCTACTGAATCAGTAGTAATTCGGATATCTCCATTTTCTTCAGTTTTGTTCTTCTCTAATTCATGAGTTTTTGACTCCTGATTATCACTGCAACTGAAGAAAAATAATATAAGCACTAATAATTTCATCTCTTTCATGTCTAATCAAAACCTAATCACTTATAATCAATCAAAGTCATCACCACTCGAAATCCCCTTTCCGTTTTCACCTCCCAAGGCTCGTTTTCATTTTCAATATCTTGAGTGTTATAAATTTGTAACTCTTTAAATATCAAACCAACTCCTTTAGCATATTTTTCAAGTCCGTATCGTTTTTCCAACAGATTCTCCTCGTTGGCCAATTGTATGGTAGTAACTTCTTCAAAAGCAAAATCACCAACCGTTTCAGGCTGCCCTGCATCTGTTACTTCTGTATTATCATCCCAGCTTTTAAAGATTGCTACTCGATCTCCAGCGACCGGATACTCTACCGTCACATCCAAATGTGCAACTCCATTCCAAATATCACCGTCATCTACCGGAAAGACCATTTTAATGAATCTCAAATTATCTTCAAATCGCTCTGCCTGTGTTTCTGTACGAAGCGCTGACCAGACCTTTTTCAATTCCCA
Source organism: uncultured Saprospiraceae bacterium (assembly GCA_964508085.1). Classification (GTDB taxonomy): domain Bacteria; phylum Bacteroidota; class Bacteroidia; order Chitinophagales; family Saprospiraceae; genus CALGLS01. The sequence goes on from CAZDTI010000020.1 coordinate 1,144, forward strand.
ATCTACATCTACATTCGGTCGTTCAAAACGTTCAATCCTATGAGACAAACGACCCAGTTCATCTTGGAAAGTATCAACAACTACTTCACGCACAAAGGTCATACTCGTTAAAACATCAACACTGTTTTCTTTTGGGTCGTAAATCGTAGAATCCACCCGGTAGATCGTTTCAGATCCAATCTCCAAAGGAAAATACTCGTACCCGAAGTCAATATTCGGTTCTTCTAGCGTTTGCTTGTCTTTACAGGAAACAAAGGACAAAAGAGCGATGACAATAAAAGTTAGATAACGCATAGGTGATATTTTTTCAAGAAAGCAGCTGATCAAAATGAACGGAATAATTGACCAGTTGCTTTCTTTTAAATACAAACTTCAAACCACAAATAACAGAAATTTTGCATAGGTTAAGTACAGAGCTTAAACGTAAATCATACCGCCTCCAATTACGTCATCTCCTTCATAGAAGACAGCAGATTGGCCGGGTGCAACTCCTTTGACATTTGCCATGAAGTCAACATAAACATGCTCTCCTTGCATGGACAGTTTACTTAAAGTTCCCTGGTCATTATAGCGAATCATGGTGACGGATTCCATACCATCTGTTACTTCAGCATATTTTTGCATATTGATCTGTCCTACCTTCATACCATTTCGCAACAGCTCATCTACTTCTCCAAGTACTACGGTGTTCGTATCTGGCTGAATTCCAGTTACATACATTGGTTTACCGAAAGCAATACCTAAGCCTTTTCTTTGCCCAATCGTATAAAAAGGATAGCCATCATGTTGTCCTAAAATCTCTCCCTTAGCGTTCACAAATGAACCACCAGCTACCTTTTCCTCCAGGCCTTCTACCCGACGTTTTAAAAAGCCTCGATAGTCATTGTCTGGTACAAAGCAAATTTCGTAGCTCTCCCCTTTTTTAGACAAATCTGTATAGCCCCAATCAAAAGCCATTTGACGAACTTCTGGTTTGGTATAAGGTCCTAACGGAAACCGGCTTCTATCCATACACTCCTGGCTCAAACCCCAGAGGACATATGACTGATCTTTGTGGGTATCTTTACTTTTCGTAATAAATTTTCGACCATTGGCCTCGCTGATTTTAGCATAATGCCCAGTCGCAATAAACTCGCAGTCCAACATATCAGCCCTCTTTAAAAGCGAGTTCCATTTGATATGGGTATTGCATAAAACACAAGGATTTGGGGTACGCCCAGCCATGTATTCATCTACGAAATTATCGATCACATAATCGCCAAATTCCTCTCGGATATCTACGATGGAGTGATGAAAGCCCATATCTACGGCCACTTGTCGGGCGTCATTTATAGAATCCAGACTGCAGCAACCTGTTTCTTTTTTGCTACCTCCTGAGTTGGCATAATCCCAGGTTTTCATCGTAATTCCAATGACTTCGTAGCCTTGTTCGTGTAGCATCATAGCCGTTACGGTACTATCGATACCACCACTCATGGCTACTAATACTTTTCCATGTTTACTCATTTTATTAATTTTCACTAAGAGGTTCAAAGCCTCCCGTGTATGTTAAACTTTTAACTATTGACTTTTAACTGTTAACTTCCCACTTTCGATATATGTGGTAGCTTAGCCTTGATTACTCAATAATTTGCGCAAAAATACAAAAAAAGAACGCTTGATGTTGATTATAATTATAGCTCTTCATCGTTTTATAGAAAGTTGTTGAGGGTGCATAACAAAAGATAGATGCATAAGGTTTCTCTAGATACACACAATACGCTTTTGTTGAAAATCTTATTTGCCCTTATCGACTATCGCCTAACCTTATCTGCCCTCTTTTCAATCGCTTCTCGCAAAATTCCCCAAAAAACCCTACATTTGGTCGTATTATAACACCAATAAAACGTCTTTAATTCGTTCATATTCATAGTAATAATAAACGACCATGAATTCTGTCAAATTTTCATTAAAAAAAACTGATATGAGATACTTAACAACATTCACCTTTTTCGTCTGCCTTTTTGCCTTCAATATTGCTTCCGCTCAAACGGAGGAATATGGAGTCGCTTCTTATTATGACGATTCTTTTCAGGACAGCAAAACAGCCAGCGGTGAACCGTATGATAAAGCCAAATATACTGGCGCACATAAAAAATTACCTTTCGGAACCATCGTAAAAGTGACTCGATTAGATACAAAGGAATCCGTCAAAATAAGAATTAATGACCGAGGGCCATACATCAAAGGTCGCATCATTGAGTTGTCAAAGAAGGCAGCCAAACAGATAGACTTGATTAATGCTGGTGTTGCAAAAGTAAAGATAGAAGTACTCGGTTCCGGAACCGTTCCTGATGAATTTGCGAATATCGAAAATCCTTCACCAGCTCCAACTGTTATTACGGAAGCGCCAAGGCCCTCTGCTCGAACTAATGACAAGTTGACAACAACAGTTAAAACGAATAAAAAACCACCCGCTAAAACGAGTGCCCCTGCGGAAAAACCAGCAGCGAAGGCCACTCCAAAAGCAACACCTCCTCCTCCACCGAAAAAAGAAAAGGTAGAAAAAAAACCTGCTGCTAAACCAATTGCACCCAAGGAACCTGCAATGCGAGTAAGAGGTGGTGATTTCAGTATGTACGATTTGTATAAGGTTCAATTACTTCGTCCAGAACGTACTGGCTTTGGTGTTCAAGTAGCTTCCTTGTCGAATTATGCAAACGTGATGAAACAAGTGGCTGAGTTACAGGAAAAATGGTTTAAGAACATCCTAATTTCAGTAGAAAAAGGGAAGAATGGTCAACCAATTTATAAAGTACTGCTCGGCCCTTTTCCAGATAGAGCTACCGCTAAAAGTTATGAGAAAGATTTGAAACGGAAGAAAAAAATTGATGGCTTTATTGTGGCGCTGGACAGTATTAAATATTAATACTGACGCTGACTTTCCACTACTGCACCGATTAGAAGATGGATAGGTAGATGGCTTTCCCACTAACGCGAACCATTTCGTTTTAAGGGAAAACCCATCTACCCATCTACCAAACCACCCATCTACCTTTTTCATAACAATAAATTTACAATAAACAATTTCATAAATGTCCAATCCTCATCTTGATCCCTCCAATGAAAATCAGGAACCACAAGATCAGCAACTAGAACGTGCCTTGCGTCCAAAAGACCTGGCAGCATTCAGTGGACAACCCAAGATTGTCGAAAATCTAAAGGTCTTCATCGGTGCAGCCAAACTGAGAGGAGAAGCTCTGGATCATGTATTGCTCCATGGCCCACCGGGTTTAGGAAAAACGACATTATCTCATATCATTTCAAACGAGTTGGAGGCGAATCTTAAGTTGACCTCTGGCCCGGTCCTGGAAAAACCAGGGGACCTTGCCGGCTTACTTACCAATCTCGACGAAGGCGATGTTCTTTTTATTGATGAAATTCACCGACTCAATACCGTAGTAGAAGAATACCTCTACTCCGCTATGGAAGACTATCGTATTGACATTATGATAGACAGTGGTCCAAATGCTAGAAGTATTCAAATTTCACTAGAGCCATTTACACTTATTGGTGCTACCACGAGAATGGGCTTATTGACCTCTCCTATGCGTGCTCGTTTTGGTATAACTTGCCATTTGGACTATTACGATATTGCTGTTTTGGAAAAAATCATAAAGCGTTCTGCTGGCATTTTAGATGTCCCTATTGATGATGAAGGAGCACTGGAAATTGCAAGAAGAAGTAGAGGTACACCTAGAATTGCAAATGCATTGTTGAGAAGGATACGCGATTTTGCTCAAATGAAAGGTGATGGTACTATTAATTCTGCGATTGCCAAATATGGCCTTGAAGCCTTGAACGTAGATAGTAGTGGTTTGGATGAAATGGATAATAAAATATTGGATACTATTATTCACAAGTTCAAAGGTGGACCGGTTGGTTTGACTACTATTGCTACGGCAGTGGGTGAAGAAGCGGGGACTATTGAGGAAGTACATGAGCCTTTTTTAATTATGGAAGGGTATATTCAGCGAACGCCGAGAGGAAGAGAGGTTACGCCTAAGGCTTATCAGCACTTGGGAGTGGTCCCACCTTCTAAGACGGGGAAGCTGTTTTGATTCCTCGGCTTCCTGCGGTCGCTCGGAATGACAACGGGTTCCATTAGACACTTTCTAATGGAACCCGTTGTCATTACTGAGTTAGTGCGGCGAACGCAGGGTTAACGATGTAACTCTAAGAACCCCTGGAAGACCCTTCCGGCCTCATCATTTAGTTTCAATATATAATAATAGGTTCCGTCCGGCAACTCTTTGTTATCATTATAAGTTCCTGCCCACTTATTTTGATAAGAACGGGTATTGAAAACTTCATTCCCCCAACGATTCAATATCGTCAGCTCGTTATCCGGGAAATCTAGAATTCCTGCTACGTGAAAGAAATCATTATGCCCATCTCGGTTTGGAGAAACGGCAGTGAATATAACAATGTCCACACATTCTATATATATTTTGACTAAGGCCGTATCACAGCCATTGACATTACAAACCTCATAGGTGAAATAATCCCATCTTTCACAGAATTCATCTCCGGGATTGTAAGTAATGGAACAATCCAGATTAACCGTGGCCGTACCGTAAGAAGGTTGTTCTATAACCACTAAAGTATCCTTTCCATCCCAAAGGGTATCGTTGGCAATCACATCAAGGACTATCGGGGTACCAATAAAGGTGGTATCACAATCAAACGTAGCGAAAGGGCCTCCATCAAAGACTTCTACAAAGATGCAGAAGAAGGTGGTATCACATACTCCAAGTTCATCGCAAACGACGATACAAGCTGTATCCTGACCAGTAAATACCCCTGTGAAGTTCACACAATAACTTATTGGATCAAGATAAAAATCAACATCTCCAGAAGAAGCATCTTGACATACACTTTCTATAGAAACAGGGTCACCTACTAACTCTGATAAATCTAAACAGAACGTATCTGTCTGGAAAACAAAGATGGTATCACAAATCACGGATGAAGTTAAACCACAGTCTTCCGTGGTAATATAATAGGTGAAGGTATCACAGACTCCCAAAGCATCACAAAGCTGTATGCATGCTGTATCTGGTCCAGGACTTATCCCTGTATAAGTAACACAATAGTTATCCAGATCTATTTCAAAATTAACAGACTCCCCAGAAAGTTCTGGACAGAGATTAGTCATACTGACAATATCCCCTGTCACTTGAACCGTGCTTGTATCTATGCAGTGTGTAATTTGATCACCAATACAATCACCGCCATAAACCGCGTCATAAGGCGGAACAACATTTATGAAAACAATTACGGTATCACAAATCCCCAGAACATCACAAGCGACCATACAAGAGGTGTCTTGTCCAATTTCATCACCTGTTATTTCAATACAATTCGTTCCAGGAATTACAGTAACTGTTGCATTATTTCCTGGCTCACAGAAATTGTACATTGTATCTATGGTACCAACCAAATCATCAAAATCTATACAAAGTGTGTCAGTCGTTTCAACAATTACTTCTGTATGAATCGTATCAATGGTAATACAAAGCGCAGTAACAAAAAGTGTATCTGTACAATTGTTAATGGTATCTCCTATGATTATTTCATGTGTTCCTTCCCCAAGAGCAATTCCAAAACCATTTGGCTCTGCCAAGAAACTAACCCCCAAGAATGAAGTAACCGGAGGATTATTCGTAAAGGCAATTATTTCCATTGAGCTATAGCTACTGCCATTCACACCACCCGTAATAATTTGACCAACAGAGGCAAAACCCCATCCGCCTAAGGGATCCCAAACATTCATGGAATCTACTAAAGCATTGATATCTGGAAATTCACCACTATAAGTTGTTCCATTAACAACCCAAGAGATTAAATCATAAGGTCCTTGGGCACCCTGACCAAATAAATCCACATAGTTGTAGGCTTGGATGGTGTCATAAGAACAACCTTCAAAAGTACCAGTATAAGGTATTCCATTATTTGTAATAACCAATAAACTAATTTCCTGAATTGGTAAGCCTAAACAAAGTATTGCTTCACCACCACAAACTTCCATTTGCACCCAAGCAGAATCTTGTCCATTAAAAAGATTACAAGGATCCATACAAGCAGGAACAAATACTTCTGTTTCTTGAATCGTACAACCATTAGCATCTGTGACCAACAAATCATAATTACCTGTTGTCAGGCCGGTAAGGTCTTTTGGATCTGATGTACTCGGCGAAATATGCGCCCAGTCGTAATTGAATCCAGGAGTACCCCCAATTACAGTAGTCGTGATTGAACCATCGCCACCACAATCTTCTGTAACTACGAAAAGCAATTCCATCGGTTCTGGATCACGGAGTTCGAAGCAAGCTGAAGCAGCAACACAACCGTTGGCATCATTGATTTGCAAACAGTAATTACCGGCTGGTAAAGAACCATTTTCGAAAACTTGTAATCCATTTGTTATCACTGTATCTGCCGGCCCTACAAAAGCACCATCATAAACGACATCAAACAGAACAGATCCGTTGTCTTGCTCAAAACAGGTACTAGCAATCGTATCTGTAATACTGACAGTTGCACTTCCAATATTATCACTTAAAGTAAATACGTATTCTAAGGAACATCCTGTATTTGTATTGTTATCTTCAATGGTTACAATATATGTTCCAGCCCCTAAATTTATCTGTGTACTATCTGTCGAACCAACTGCGGGGTCATTCCAATAGAACGTATAATCGCCACTTCCGCCTAAAGGATGAACCGTAATCGTTCCATTGGCAATTCCGCAATCTGGTGCTGTAACCACTTCTGTAGTTGCATATAATGGGTTATTTTCTTCTATTACTATTTCAATGACATTAAGACACCCTGGATTAGCTGGATCTTCAATTGTTACTGCATAATTGCCAGCTGTTAAGTCATTTCTGACATTGGTCACGGGGTTTCCAGCAGTTGGCCAAGTGTAGTCAAAATTCGTCGGAGTTAAAACTACAGCCCCATCGTTAGCCTGACAAGTTGCTGGTAATGTTTGGTAGGTCGCTTCGGGGCCACTTTCTGTTGTTACCAATACATCAACTACAATTTCACAATCTGCTACTTGATTGCTGCTGACTAAAACGGTATAAAAACCTACAGGTAATTCCGTTCGAGTATTCCCAGTACCTGTTCCTAAATCAGGAGTCCAAGTGAAGGAGTAATTTGCCTCATCTTCAAATAAACTAACGATAGCCATTCCATCATTCTCCCCACAATCCGCTTCCATAATAATTACAGAATTCAAAGTAGGTTGGATACACTCAGTACAAGGACTAGCGATAACATCGTCTTCCAAAGTACAGTTATTAGCATCTGTAACCGTTACGAAATAATCAGTTCCTGCTATTAAGTCTGTTCTATCTTCTGGATCAATTCCGGGGTTCGGTGTGATATCTAACCAATCAAAAGTATAAGGTGCCGTACCCCCTGATGCAGTCACATCTAGTGTTACAGGAACTTCGCAGGCAGGTGACATGACATACAACAAACTGATTGGATCTGGCTCCTCAATGGTGAAACAGCCTCCTCCAGCTACACAACCATTGCCATCATTAATTACGATGCAGTATGCACCTGGTGGTAAATTTCCATTAGTGAATTCGGAAAAGCCATTAGTAAACGTCGTATCTGCTGGAGGTGTAAAACCGCCATCATAAGTTACATTATAATCAATGCTGCCATCTGTTGCCCCGGGACAAGTCACATCTATTGTATCAGAAATGACAACCAAGCCAGGTGGAACATTATCAATCAAAACGAAAATGAAAGGTAATTCACATCCGTCTCCACCATTGTCTGTAATCGTTACATTGTAAACTCCTGCAGCTAAACCAGAACGTGTACCTGTTGTTAAATTCGTTCCATCTTGCCATGCAAAATTATAGGATCCAGAACCTCCATTCACTACGATATTGACTTCTCCATTTGCAACGCCACAATCAGGAGCATTCACCGTATTCATCGTTGCTTCTAAAGGATTGGCCTCTTGAATCAACACTGCCATTACATTTTGACAGGTTGGATCAGCAGGATCAGTGATCGTTACAAAGTGAGTCCCAGTTGGCAAGTCACAACGGTTATCCGTCATTGCTCCATCTGCCCAGGTATAGGTAAAGGTCGAGGGCGTTAAGGTAGCACATCCATCACTGGACATACAAGTAGCTGGAGTTGTTACTGCTGTGGCTGTTGGACCGTCTGCGTTTGTAACTGCTACATAAGCAGTCGTATTACATCCTGGTGTTATCGTATTTACAATATCTACTGTGTAACCTCCAAATGATAAACCTGTTTGGGTATCGCCAGTCAGATTCCCAGGCATCCAAGTAAATGTATATAAACTTTCATCATCATTGAGATGAATCGTTGCAGAACCATCATTGTTTCCACAAGTTGCTTCTACTACCGCAATACTTACGATTTCTGGAGATTCACAAGCACAAGGTACAATCATGAAGGATTCTGTTACAGAACAGCCATCCAAATCTCCGAAAATCACCACATCGAAAAATGTAGTATCGGTGTTGTAAATAGCGTTGAAGTCTAAAGTATTTCCTGCGGCTACATCATTTGCAAAGTTGCCTGAAATGCTATAGCTCTGAATATTTTGATTTAGTTGTAAAGAAATCGGGAAGGTATTTCCATTACAAGCAGATAGGTCAGTAACCGGATTCACCACAATTGGTGATGGGTCAACATCTACGGTTAGGAAAGCAGTGTCTCTACATCCTTGTGCATTTTGCACGGCTAATCCATAAGTGGTTGTATTAGTCGCAGAAATCGAAATGGTTGGCCCTGAGCCGATGGAAGTCAATCCAACAAACCATTCTAAAGATACTCCAGTACCCCCTGTTAATAGGATGGTATCTCCTTGACAGTATTCTGTTGCGTTTGCAGAAATGCTGGCCATTGCTGTTCCTGCATTTACATCAATGACAATAGAATCGAGCGCTGTACAACCTGTTACATTATCGAATCCTGAAACAATATATGTTGTTGTCGTTGTTGGTGCAACATCTACCGAGGGTGTGTTCCCGACGTTTAAACCCGTCGTGGAATTCGTCCAACTATAAGTTGTAGCACCGCTGGCAGTTAGTGTGACAACTTCACCTGCACAGGGCATTAGATTGGAAGAAGCAACATCTATGAAATCTTGAAGTACATTTAAATCTGTAAAGTTTCCAATATTACTTGAAGTCACTGTTTCTACATCACAATTAATTCCGAGGTCATCACAGAAGACAGGTATCCTTGCGAGAGTAAATAACTCAACGGTTATGGCTGTGGTATCACAAGAATAATCTGGGGATGTTAATTCAAAACTGAAGCTAGCAGTATCGCCTTGTAAAAGTCCTGTTGGCAAACACCAAACTAAATATTGAAAACCAGAAACAGTATCTAACTCCGGAGGTTCAATTGTCCAGGAATTAGGAATAATAGCGATAGATGAAGGATCGGTATAATTCACCTCTAAAGGTAATCGTAAAGTTACTTTGTCTACCGTATCCGTAGGGGCTGTTTCCATATTTACTACCGAAATAGTAATATCAGAAGTCTGCCCTGGAACCAAACTAGAATTGTTGTCGAAAAAGACGTCAAACAGTTTTGGGGGAATGATGGCAGTGCCTGCTAGTTGGATTGGAAGACTCTCTCCTGTTTCAAAATTGGTAGAATCACCACAACCCATTAAACCTTGGAAATTATAGTAAGCAAGTGATCCACTTATAAAATTACAATCTGTTACAAACTTATATCGAATAACCAACTCATTAGAATCTGTCGGGTTGGTCGCATTGAAACCTGGCAATCCCTCTTCATCTAAATAAGAACTCAAGTTGGAGAAATCATCATACTGATATATATCTCCTTGCAAATTTGTTCCAGCGTAAACAGGATCATTCGCCACAGGTGCAAAGGCTGCTCCAGATGGATAGGCAAAGGAAACACCTCCCGTGACTAAAGTTGCTCCGAGTGGTGGTAAAACAACTTGCGATACCAAATCATAAACACGTCCTTGATCTGTATTTCTTAAGAGAACATCAATAGTTACTGTATCACAAATATTTGGATTGTTGTCTTGGGCAATAATGTTTGCATCCAACAAAGGGTCCAGATTTGTTACTGATTGTTGTAAGGTCAAATCATTACAAGGTGGGTAATCTTCTGGGTTCCAAAGTGGATCCGAGTATGGAGCACAATTCCATCCTACGCGAGTATGGAAGTTGGTTGTTCCACAATTATTCACCAATGCTTTTATTCGAATGATGTTACAAATTTCACTTAAGGTAGCACTTCCATCCGCCTTGTCTAAACCAGGTGCAATCCCGAAGTAATTCCCCGTTCCATAAGGAACTACTGTCAAATCAATTTCATTGGCAGGATCAGATATTTCTTCCATAGAAACGACTTGGATTGTATTGGTACTATCTTCTAATGCGATCCAAGTTACACCTGCATCAGCAGAGAAAGAAGAGTTACAATGTTGAACGATCCAAACCGCTGTATCCCCCAATAGCGTAAAGTTAGGATTACTGTTATTGACAAAGGTAAAGGTCGGTGGATCAGTGTATGCAAGGTCATTTATTACAGAGTCCTTTTGTGCTGTAGAGCAAGAACCGTCTCCAATGACGGCAGCATAATATCTATCGTTGAAGAAAATTCTGGAGTCGAACTGGTAATCAGCATCTCCATTATCACTACTTGTTTCTGACTGACAATTTGGAATAACAGCTATTCTAAAATTGAAAGAATAAGGCAAAACCGTGTTCAGTGAAGGCACATTTTGCAAGGTATCAAACCGAGCGACATAATGTCCACCAGGAGTGGTTTCAAAACCAGCTACTGGGAAAAAAGCATTTCCAAAAACAGGATGATCCGGAATAGAAACTTCTGGCTGAAACAAATCAAATCCAGTCAGAATATTTGGATCAAAATCGAAAGAAATCGAATCAATTTTTACAGCTTGACGAACTTCATCACCAAACCAATCAGCAAAGCCATTATTAATAGTCACCAATTGATAATTCAAGAAGGTTTGCTCACAGCCTTTTGGATGATTGTTACTAGTTGGAAAATTAAATACTGTAAGATTTTTCGCAATGGTGAGGATGTCTCCAAAATTATCACAAGCATAATCCACTCCATCAATGGTGGCGAAACCTTCCGCTCGTAAATCAGGGACTGTTCTAAATTGTACCGGATATGGGCCATCGGGGTTAACGGTAAAATTACCAATGTATTCAATAGTATCTCCTGCCATCAAAGTAATCCCGCCACCTCCAAGATTAATAAGGCACTCATTAAGGTCGAAGGTTAGAATTTTTAAAGTATCGATGTATTCAATAGACATTGTACTCGTATCAAAAGTACAGGTATATTCTGTTCCGCCTGTTACTACTCTTAGATCTCCATAATCGAACAGTAGGGTTTCTGTGCTATCATAAGTTTCATCAATATTACTATAGGTAATAACCATCCCGATAGAATCCGTAATCGGAGTGTCTCCAACCACGTTCAAAATTCTCATTTCAATACTATCACAAGAAATCGCTACTTTAGTATTAGCAGAATCCGCATGAAATTTTGTAGTATAACTGTTATCAGTATAACCAATGGTTGTTCTATTTACTTCAAAACTAGTGGTTCGAAGTCCTGGATCACAGACAACTGGTGGACAGGGTGGATCAGTTGAGTGCAAATACGGCCCCGTTAATTCACTGCAATACCAAGTGTGTTTACAATCACAACCTGGGCAATAGTGTGCGAATTCAAAAGGAAAAACCGTTGGCCCTAATGCTGCAGAACAATCCGACTGGAAAGCCAGAATCACTTCATAATCCCCATTAATAAAAGCAGAAGCAGAAGCGTCAAACAACAAGGTCAGTGTGTCATTACTCATACTGGAACTGGCTACAGGGTAGAAGGTTCCTTCATTTCTGATGATCTGTGTAGCAGAAGCAATTGAGTTTACTCCTGCTGGTAATACTAATGTTACCATAAATTGTTCATTGCCGCCACAGTTCTTTTCAAAAAACCGGACAGAACGAGTTTCCGTATGTGTAATGTAGAAAGTATCTAATAAAGCGAAGGCATCTGCTGTAGTGAAATTTTCTTCTGTAGAACGAGTGTTAGAAGGTCGAAGGTAGTTATTTTCTTGACTTGTGATTCTTACGGTACAAGCATCATCATAACTTACTCTCGCAGAAAAGCTGGTTCGAAAATCATTACGACAAGTTTCATCATCGCCTAGCATGTCAGCCATTGAGCAGTCAAAATCATAGTAGGCCGTAATCTCTATGGAATCACCAAGCAACAAATCATCAAAGAATCCATCACCATCAAAATCGGATAAACCGCCCGGACCATCTGGGTCTGTTGTGAATAATGGGTTACCATCTAAAGTGACTAAAGCTGTTGGACTTGCTAATGTTACTCCAGCAAACACAACAGTAGAAATATCAAAACCTCCATCTGAAGCTTCAAACATATTTCCCAAACCAATACCAGCTTCAATATTTAGCATGGTTGCGAAACCTGCATCAATTTCGACTCCATCATTTACAATCGTTATCGTTGAATTACCCGTTTGGCAATAGCCCGCATATTGATCGGGCAAAGAAGCATTGGCATCCAACAGGGTTACTATGTTTGCTGCCCCCTGCCCTACTTCAATAAAGTCTGTAACCGAAGTAGTCTGACAATAAATTCCATCACATCCCCAAGACATATCATGAATAGAAGATCTTGATTCGGAACAAGAAACCATACAAAGATCCTCAACAATGGTGGCTGTTTCATCCGGATCAAAAAACTCATTTCCATTACCAGCACCACCCCCTAATGTATTTTGAACAAAGAATGCAGAGTCCAAAACACCTTGAATCAAAGTATCTACCCCTACCAATGTTTTTGTTAGGGTTAAAGGCAATCCATTGACAGTAACAGACTGGACCCAAATACCAGATCCTTGTAAATTTTCATAAATCATGGTATCAATAAAGCCATCCAAACCAGAACTGGTCAATTCTATTTCTCTAGTAAAACAGTCTCCTACTTTTCCTTTTCCAAAGCCATTATTCATGGTAGAAGTAAAATTGGGAACAGCAAAAGCATCTCTATATTCAGTATTGGCATCTGATTCATTCAATCCCAAAGAAGCACCTAAGTCATAGGTAAATTCCCAAGTATCAAAAACAGAAGCAGCATTATTTGCATTGATTGTGTCGATATAAGCGCAGGTCGCTCTGACCGAGAAAGCAATAATAATTTCTTCCAATCCACCAGGTTGCATAGTTGGTAAATTGGTAAAAACGGGATTATTCGGATCTGAAAGGTTAGGTGGAGTCACCCCAGGAGTAGAATTTGCAGCATCAAAGTTCATGAACTGAACCCCTTCGAAAAGATGGGCCACTGCAGTAATGATAGTCCTCGGATCTGTGGAAGTACCGTCCAAGGTAATGCTCACTACTTCCGTGTCTTCATCTCCACAAATATTGAGGAAACCTGGTACACCAGCTCCATTTTGAAAACTGACGTCTAGATTGTTTTGAGCAGATAAATTGGTTAGGCAAATGCCAAAGAAAAGCAGAGAGAAACTAAAAAAAGTGTTCACCTTTGTCATACTAGGTCATGTTTGTTATTCGTAGTTCATTTTTCCAGCCTTAGGAAAACAGGGATTGGCCTCGTCTAAATAGTTGCATATCAACCAGTTAGAGCTCTAAAAAAGCTACAAAGTTGATAAGAGTGTTTCTCAATAAGAAAATCGTCGAAAATCATACCAATTAAAGGTGATTTTGATAGTATTATGTGGGATGTTACGTAGGATTTCGGGGGATGTTACTAATTCATCTATAACCTTTTCAACTTCAATTGCAACCTAAAGAGCAACTACAATGTGCTCAATTCCTAAAACAATTGCGTTCTTTGGGAATTGATATGAGCTTTTGGTTTCTTCTTTTGAACTTGTAGTGCTTTTTGCCTGCGCTGCCCCCAACCCCTAAAGGGGAGATCCTCCCGCGCCACTAATACCTAAAAAATACGTAAAATCGTGCTGAAGAGGTCTAAAACTATATACCAGCGTTTGGCATGTCTGTTACGTTCAAACCGCTGATACTCCCACTCAATTTATAGGGTAGTGGGCAAGAAGCTGTAATGTTATTTTTTCAACGCCCATAGTCAATAAGGTAGGACAAATTCTTTCCATCACACAAAAAAGCCGATGCCCAGTTTTCACCAGACATCGGTCATATAATTTGAGTTCGCTAATTGTATTATTGAACTGCCTGTACTCTGTTTACGAAAAGGTTAGCCGTTTCAGGGCCGGTGAGCTGTATCTCATATAATTCACCATCGTCCATTTTGTGGAATTTCTCTTTCTTTTTCAATCCTTCTACAGCTGCGTTATAACTTTCACTACTGGATACTGTTTTCAAGATTCCTCCTTTATAACCGAAGAAGTAGAAATCGCCACCAGGAGAAACGAAGTATAAATAGAAACGATCATTCTGATTGCTTGAAGTGATGTATTCCACATAGCCTTCCACTCTCTTATTATAAGCTGTACCAAGAATCGAAGCCAATCCGATTTTTCTTCCTTTGGTTACGAAGGAGCGGTATTCCTGAGCCCACTTCAGGTCTAAGTTACTAAGAAGGAAACTGTAGTTATTGTATTGAGGAGCGATGTGCAATCCTCCTCCAGACTTCAATTCTGCGATGCTACTTGCCAAGGCTTTAGAATCTGGAATCAAGTTTCCAAGTGCTGCTTCATATACGTCGTATGGTTTGTAGACTACGGAGCTTGCATCGAAGCTGGTTGCGTTCAAGTCTGCTTTAATGATGTTTAATAAGTCTTCTGGAATCGTCATGTTTACACCAGATAAAACCTTTACGGAGGTAGCGACTGTAGCATCTACACTAGTTGTAATTTTTCCGGCGGATGTTACAGAGAATACATCTAGATTTGGCCCCAAAGTTACAGGTCCAGTCATTGTGATTGCACCTGTTGCATCATTCAATTCTAACAATGCTCCTTCTTTTACACCAGAGACTACTTTTAGAGAATCTCCGAAGGCAAAAACATCTCTTCTTTTGTTGTATTTAAACAAACCTTTTGCTTCAAAAATTGGTGTGTCTTTTCTGTATCTCAAAGCACTCATCACTTTAGGGTAAATTTTACCATCTTCTTTACTAATAAACAAACCTGTTCTCACTGGAAGTCCGTTTTGATCCTTAGGTACATCATAGGAAATTGCTAAGTCATTCTTATCTCCTTTACTGTTGATCGTGAACCAATTCTTAGTTGTAAGACTCTTACTATCTAATTGGGCAAAACCCTTGAAATGTAAATTAGCATCTTTAGCTTCTAACCTAATTCTTCCTTCATAACGAGTCTTGTGATCAATAAAGAATTCTTCCCCTTTCGCAACTGTTCCTTCCGCTCTTGTCATAATTTCTTTCACCTCTTTCTTCCCTTTCCCAAAACGTTTTCCCTGGATATTGTTGAAGTAAACTTCTTGTTGTTTCGTTCCGATTGGGTATTGGTAATAAGCAGAAGCTTTGTAATCTTTCTTACCATTTATATCCACTGTTGCTCTTTCGAAAACGTGGTATTGATTTTCTCTATTGGCAACAATTTTTGCATTCTCCAAGGTGGAAACCTGACCTCCAGGTTGAATATCCACTTTCCCATCAGAAGGATATACAAAAGCATCAGCCACCTCAACCACATCTACTCCCGCTACATTTAAAGCATTGGTTTTCAGGTCATAAAAGGCAGATTCTCCTTCAAAGCTTAGCGAATCTCTTCCTGGGTCAAGACTTAGGAAATATCCTTTTTTCCCTGGATCGGAAACGAAGTTGATGTTTTCATTTTTAATATCCCAGTCGTATTCGTTCAAGGAAGTTCTATACTTATTATATGGTAAGACTGTTGTTACGGTATCTACATTAGCCTTTACGTGACCTGTTGATTTATCAAAATCAAAAGCAGCATTTACGTTTTCCGTTCTTAGAGCCAAGTGATCCACACCTGAAGCATTAATGCTCATATCCGCGGAGTCAGATTGCACAGAATTAGCCCCAAAAGAATATAGACTAGAGTTCATTCCTCCTAGATCCCATTTGAATTCTCCACGTCCTTTTACCCCATCTGGAGTTAGAATCAAAAGATCAAAAACAGTATGTGTTCCATTTTCAAACAATTGAAAAGGTTCGTTTTCCGCTTTCACAAACATACTATCTAAATAAGGTCTCCAGTCGATGTCAACATCCAAACCTTTTATCTTGGGAACACCATCACCACGGTCTTCCATCAGCTCGAAAGACTCTGCTGCAGTTAGCATTTGTTCTGGCTTAAAAGTAATATCTTCTGACTCAATTGAAGCCCATAAATAATCAACGTGCCCTTTACCCAAAAGTCCTTTATTACTTACATTTATTTTTCCTTCGTAGTGCCCTTTCCCTTGATACAAATCGTGCCCTCCATCCGGAGAATCTGTTGTAAATCCAAGTGATTCATCTTCTTGTAAGACTAATGTTTCTTTAAAATCCGGAAAGACAAAACCAGTCACCATTGTTCCATCAAAATGCAAATCTTCTTCTGTGAAATCATCCAAGTGATTAAAGCTAAAAGGATCTAATTTGAAATGGAAAGAATCACGGGAGTAAACACCTCCTTGAGTTTCAGCAGCGTCATAATAAACATAGGAATTTCCTTTAGATTGGAAAGAAGGAAAGGTACGAATATCTTCTCTTCCAGATTTATTGGCTGGTGCATCAATTAATAGAATTCCTTTAGCATGTTCAATCGTGGAAGCGATAGACCAAGCTTCTCTTTGTCCATCCTTGCTAACTACATCTGTTGGCACAAAGAGATCGAAGTAACGAATCGAGTCCATTTCAATTTGAAATTTTTCATAATCAAAATGGTAATCTTTTCCTTCAAAGGTTCCAAAGCCAGCATATAAGTTACCGTCTATATCCAAATTACGATTTTGCTTTAGAACGATTTGTGATTCCGTTGGAACAGCAGCAACTTTCTGTTTGTTGGAGAATTCTACTACTTTCACACCATTTGCAAGAATGCTTTTAGTTTCTAAATCAAAAATTGCATTCGTCTTCTCTGCATCAGATACTATCTTTAAAATATCATAATCAACTTTGTCCATTGCAGCGTCTGCGTAATGGAAAGCTTTCTCTCTGATTTCGATCATCTTTGTTTTTTTATCATAGCTGATGTACCCTTTTGACACCATATCCCACAACAATCTTTCTACGTTTTCAACACCAAAGTTTGAATTCATTGCTTTTGCAAAAGTCTGAGCGGGTATCGAAGTTGTTCCTTCTTTTTTGTTTAGGAATTTCAAGGTAGCAATGGGATTTACATCTGCTACGTTCTGTAACTTTCTGTAGTCCTGAACATCAAAATATCCAAGAGATTCAAAGGTCACCTTTGAGTTACTAAAGCCTAGTTTTATTTTCTTTTCGTTGAAAAATAGTTCACCAGATTTGATATTCCAGTCAATTTTTTCTGTATCAATATTGAAATTATGGTAGGAAGAATAGAAAGGATACCTGTCAGATCCACGCTCTCCTCGTGTCAACAATAGCTTTGAATCTTTGACATTAAAATTCATATTTACAGACGGATGATAGATAGAATCTCCAGCCACTAACATTACAGTTGCAACTTGCTCACCCGTTATTTTTTCTCCTTTGTGAATGATAAATAATTCAGAGGAAGCGGTAAAAGCATCAGCAGCGCCTTGGGCTTTTACAGTTACCATTGCTTTCTGGTCAGCATCACCAAAACCATATACTTTTGTACCTTGCAACTTAAAGCCACCTCGGTAAGAAACACCTTCACCGAGTGCTTCAATTTTCAATATTTTTTCATTGGATTGAAACCTAGGGTAAGAAGCTTCCGTAGCTTTGTTTTCTACTAAAACTTTATCCTGGAAGGTTCCAACAACACCTTGCCCTCTAAAGAACTCATCATGAAACAACGTTGCATTCTTCACCGTGTAAAGACCTTTTTTAACATCTAGTTCAAATTCAGAAAATTCACATCTGACTTTTCCTAGTCCGAATCTTCCCCAATTTGCCTCTCCTCCTTTCCCTATCCATTTGTTTTGAACGGGATAAAAAGTACCAGAACATTCATCAATTTTAATTCTATTTTTCTTACGCATACAAACTAAATCTACCTCTTCAAACTCCACGAAAGGGCCATTTTTATCGTACTTGATCACTACATCTTCCGTGAACGCTCTCCAGGACTGACCAGAACTAGTTTCGTATAACACGTTGTCTTTGAAGAAGTTATCAGAGAATTCCAAGAACGTTTTGAATGGTTTAAATTTTCGACTTTCCGTATTATCTAATATTTCTCTGATGGTTTCATGCCAATCAACAAAACGTAGAAACACACATTTGTTTGACTTAATATTGGTTACCGAACGAAGGTAACTTCCGAAATAAGGATTCGCCTTAAGCTTGTACTCAAGCATCGTGTTGGAGGTCTTAATAATCAAATCCATTTCCTGATTGACATAAGTTCCTTTTTGAACTTCCTTTTCAAAGCCATCAAAGACTTCAATAAGTTCGTCATTTTTAGAGGCGGCCATGAAGTCTTTAAGTTCCTTCATAAAGGCATCGGAATTGGCAGGAAAACGATAATCTTCCTTGTATTTTTCTGTAGAAAAACCGAGGGTGACACTCAGGAAGAGTACAAGTAGCGAAAGTGTAAATTGCTTAGTCATAAGAAGAAGTTTTTTGTTTCGTAAAAATTGTAAATGGTACAGGCAGTCTCCTGAGTTTGCACTCGGGTGACAGGTTCGGTTGGTGAGATGTGTACAAAGGTGATTGCAAAGAAGTGACTACGTAACAAATTGTTTACGTATTCGTATTCTTAAGCAAGATTCAAGTCTATCTGTTTCACTTAGCGTACTAGAAGCCAGCGCAACAAATGTCACTTGGGTTTTAAAATCGGTAGGTAAAGGGTGACCTTGGATTAAAAATCTACTATTGAAAACAGTGGATTTTGTTTGGTCTTATCGGTAAGTTGGAATGGGCGTTTGGAAATTCATCCAGCTGCGCTATAGTCAGCTTTTTCGTTCAAGCAGAGTAATTATTTTTAGTCAGTTATCACTATTTTAATTCTGGTGGAATTACAAGCGGTTTAAGTAAATCCAAGTAATCATGAAGTCCATTCGGAAAGGTTTTACTTTTTCCGTTTTTCAAATAATTAGTGAATGGCAAAATGGCTTTGTAAGTTGCCATCGGCGTTTTACCGTAATTGTAGCGTTCGTAAACAGGTTGTTTTGTATTGTAATTTGCAACCCATGTGTCGAGATCAGCCTGTATGGCCGCTATACTGTTGTAGGTTTTAGTTCGGAAAGTTTCCGAATAAAAATCGTTATTAATTCGTTGTAAAAAATCACGTAATGGTTTGAGTAAGTGGCTTTTCTTTGGTAGATATGATAGACCCATGCCCTGCCCTTTTGTAAATTTTCGATATTTATGATTCATGGTTTTGCCATAAAAGCAAGTTTCTTTTGTAGCAGCCATGCGGTGTATTCGTAAATCTTCTCTATCGAAAAAGGGTATCATTTTTTCTTCCAGTGATTTAATCGCACAATCTGTAGAACTATTGTTACACAGATAGACAAAAGCCAGTCGACTGTAAGTATCTACCAAAACATATTGGTACAACACACCTAGAGTTTGGTGACTCACTACTTCTTCCACAGAATGAATAATTAAATGACCTGGGAAATAAGTGTCCATAGGATTCTCATCCTTGAATTGAGACTTCGCCTGTTGAAGTGCCTTCACTTGCCAAGCATTCGGATGATGCCCATCTTGTAACATTTTAGTACCAAGCGCTTTGAGTCTTTTTTTGAAATTCTCCAGATCATATCTTTGCCAAACCGAACGAACCCCAGCAGGTGAAACGAAAACACCTTGTTTTTTTAATTCTTCTGCAGCTTTCGATTGCCCGTAAAAAGGTTGTTGAAAAGCTAAATCCAATATTGCAATCTCCACTACTTCATCTACTCTATTCTTCAGGTTCGGTTTTTTCCTACTCTTTTCCTGTAATGCCAATACTCCCCCTTTATCGTATAGTTCTTTCAATCGATAATAGCTATCTCGGCTATAGCCCATTAACTCACATGCTTTGGAAACATTCCCTAATTCCTCTACTAACTTTAGTAAGCCGAGCTTCGATCTAAGTATTTTATCGTGTTTGGTCATCTTGTTTGTTTTTGTC
Organism: uncultured Saprospiraceae bacterium; assembly: GCA_964508085.1. Lineage (GTDB taxonomy): Bacteria > Bacteroidota > Bacteroidia > Chitinophagales > Saprospiraceae > CALGLS01. The sequence continues at coordinate 21,449 of CAZDTI010000020.1, forward strand.
TCAAGTACAACACAAACCTATAAAGTATTTGTCAGATTACATAACAACTAGCAAAGTACAATTACATTCCCATTATATAAATTAACATTATTATAATTTATAAACCTTCTGACAAATAAGTTTTTATCATATGTTTACACCCTTTATATTTTATTTGAAAAAAAATTTAAAAAAATTTCTTATTCTACTATTTATCAAGGATTTTTACTATTAATTATTACGAATATTTATTTTTCATACCCTAATAAGGGTAGACATTATATCAATCTATTTGTCAGATTTGATCAAATCTACTTAATATAAATTGAATTCATTATTTATATTAATTATTGAATAAGTTCATTTAGTTTATATCTCATCTGACAATTAACTTATAATGACATATATCCATTTAAAACTAGACAGACAGTACCTACAAAACAAAAATGCACCTGCGGAAATTAATCCACAGGTGCATAAAGCTAAGTCACCTAAAATATTTTCTTCCGAGCCTATCTCGGATCCTACTTTTTACTACTAACTGATTATACTCAAAGGATAAAATTTCACGAAACTCTTCCCTTTTGAAATTTTAGCAAATCTGTATCGTCTACTTCCTTCCTTCCTTCACTCTATTTACAAATTGTTTTGCCCGACTAATTGAAACTCTTTGAATTTCATAATCTTCTCCGTTCTTCACCTTTTTCTTCAGCTCTTTTTCTGACATTTCTCCAAGTAACGACATGTATTGGTCATCATCCGAGCAAGTATTTAATATTCCATTTCTATAATTGAAGTAATAATAAAATCCATTTGGCGCAACTAAATACAAAGACAGTCCATCTTCCTCTTCTCTGAATTTCCGGAATTCTACGTAAGCTTCAACCTCTTTATTGAAAATCGCTTTGTTAATACTATTCAAGCTAATTTTGCTTTTTGCAGAAAGGAAAGATTGATAACCTTGATTCCAAACCATCGATAGCTTGGAAAAAGTAAAGGTAAAATCATTGTAATCCTGAGGGATTCGAAGTTCATCATAGGATCTTAAATCTGCCAAAGCAGTTTTCATTGCACGAGATTCTGGAATCCAGTTGGCTAAAACCATTTCATAGAATGCATCCTTTTTGTATGTAGTAGATAACAATTGAAAACTGTTTTCATCAAACGCTCTATAAATAATGGACATCAACTTTTCTGGAATATGAAGATTAACTCCAGCCATAAAATCAAAATTCTTGATTTCTTCTCCATTTACAACTTTCGTTTTTCCTACAACTTGTGCATTTGCAAATTGGTGAGAAGGCCCTACTGTAAAACGCCCTTCAATTGTTGTATTTCCGTCTTTGTCCAAACGCATCAATTGCCCTTGTTTTGTACCAGAAACTATTTTGGTAGAATCTCCAAAAGCATATTGTTGTAATTCAGGATTATAATCCATTAAACCGGTACAAGTAAAGACCTCATGATCTGAAGATGTTTTTGATGCAGACATAAAAGAAGGGTATAATTTACCATCAGCGCGATTGGCAAAAATTCCTGTGACTGCTTTTTCCCCTTTGAAGTTTAGTAATTCGTTGTCAAACATTACCTGAAGATTTTTCCGATCAGCCAAATCTTCAAATTTAAACCAATCTGACTTGTAACCTGCGAAATCCATATGAGCAAAGCCATCGAAAGACAATTTCGCTTCATCTGCTCTTAAACTAATCTCACCTTTGAAACTTAGTTGGTCATCAATATACAAATGAGTGACTGTCGTATTTGCGAAGGTAATTCCACGTTTTGCTTTCTTTACTTTTCTTTTGTCAGAGGCACCAATATCTGTAAACTTGATTTCTTGCAATTTCCCACCCACAGGATATTCATAGAAACCAGAAGCACTGTATTTATTTCTGGCTAGAATATCAACCTTTGCCTTATTAAATACATGGTATTTGTTTTTTGTATCAGCGATGATTTTTGCATTTTCAAGGCTTGGCATTTTTCCACCCGGCAACACTTTCACTTCTCCATTATCCGGAAATACATGTGCATCTGCCACGGCAATATATGGAACACCTCCTACATGTAATTCATTTGTTATTAAATCTAATCCTGCGCTAGCTCCTTCAAAATTCAAACTATCTGCTTCTTTAGACAAGGCTAGAAAAGAGCCTAATTCATCCGTTCCAGTTAAAAAAGTAATTTGCTCTTTTCCAAAGTCCCAGTTGAAGGCATTCATCGATGTACGATATTTATTATTGGGGAAATCTGTAGTCACTGTATCCGAATTTGCTTGTACAAAAGCAATGTCCGCTGAGAAATTCATTTCCGAAGAAACGTTTTCTGTATGCAAAGCCAGATCACCAAGTCCTTTTACTTTTACCGCCAAATTAGCAGTGTCCGCTGAAATTGTTGTAGCTCCAAGATTAAATAAATTTGATTCAAGAGCGCCTAATTTCCAATCAAAAACACCTCGGCCTTTCACACCATCAGGCGTAAGAATCAGTAAGTCCATTAAGGTATTGTCTTCAGAATCAAACAATTGAAATGGTGCGTCGAGCGCTTTTATATACATACTATCTTTCTGCGGATGCCAATCTATAGCTATTCCTGTTCCGAGAACATTCGGAATATTGTCTTGCAAATCCTCTGTTAACGAAAAGCTATTTGCTGTGGCTGTCATTTGATGCGGTTTGAAAACCAAATCTTCAGAATCAATGGTTGCCCATTTGTAAGTAATTGTTCCATCAGCACGAAGGCCTTCATTGCTTAAATCCATTTTTCCTTTAAACTGCCCCTTGCCATAAGTAGCATAACCTTCCACTGGAACCTCATGCTCAAAACCAAGGGAATGATCTTCTTCATTTAAAACCATTGTCTCTTCAAATTCTGGAAAGATTCCAGCAGAAACCATTTGCCCTTTGAAGTGAAAATTTTCCGCAGAAAAATGATCTAGATTATTTAGGGTAAATGGATGTAATTTAAAATGAAAGGAATCTCTTGTATAGCATCCGTCTAAAGTTTCTTCAAAATCATAATAAACATAGGCCGGTGCAGTTGTTTTGAAAGCCGGAAAAGTAGCAATATCTTCCCGTCCCGATTTATTAAATGGCGCATCAATTAGTAAAGTACCTTTAGTATTTTCTATTCTGGAACCTATAGAATAAGCCTCTGGATTTCCCTGTGCATCCTTTTCTCCTGTTTGTACAAAAAGATCATAATAAGTTACGGAGTCTAAGTCCATTGTAAAAGGCTCGTAATTAAAATTAAATGCATTCCCCCGAAAAGTTGCCAACCCAGCATACAATTTTCCATCAAATGTAAGACTTCTGTTTTTTCCCATCTTCACTTTGCCTTCCAATGGCTGAGCTGCTACCTTTTGTAGAGGACTAAATTCAACTACATTGACAGCATTCGCTAAAACAGCTGATTCTTCCAACAATATTTTTGCATTCGTCTTATCAGATTCAGAAACTAATTTCAATACATCATAGTCTATTCGTTCTTGACTTGCATCACAATAGTGAACGACCTTGTCCAAGACCTGAATTTGTTTGGTTTTTTTATCATAAAGAATATATCCCTTCGCTACTAAATCATAAATAAGACTATTAATGGTTGACACATCAAAACGAGTATTAATGGTTTGCGCATATTTCTCTGCAGATATCGCTTTTGATTTTTCCTTATCAGATAAACTTTTCAATACAGCCAACGGGTGCACAGAAGCTACCGATTGCAACCTTCGATAATCGTGCTCACTGTAATACTGAGCCGATTCAAAGGTTACTTTTTTATTGGTGTTTCCTATGCTTGCTTTTTTCTCGTTTACAATAACTTCATTAGTACCCAGATCCCAGTCTAATCGTTCCGAATCTATATTCGTTTGTGTCAAAGAATTAAAAAAAGGATTCCGGTTGGAGCCTCGTTTTCCACGTTGTAATGTCAATCTGTTTTTATCAAAAAGGAATTTGAACTTTACAGAAGGGTGATAAACAGAATCTCGTCCAAAGAAAATAGCAGCAGCTACTTCCTCCCCTGCTATTCGACTGTTTTTGTCCATCACAAAACGACTACCTTTAGCCTCGAATGAAAAGGAATCGTTACTTCCATATCCTTTCAAAAATGCCCTACTTTCCTCATTACCAATGCCATACAAGGTCGCCCCTTTTAGTTGAATACCTCCTTTGAAAGTAATATTTCTTTTACCAAAAGGCATAACAAGTTGTTTGCTAATTGATTCAAAAACAGGATAATTACCTGTTTTTTTCTGTTGTTGTCCTTTGAGATTATCAGAGAAAGTTCCTTCTATTTTTTCACTTCCGAAATAGTCTTCATAGGTCAAATAAGCTTTTTCAATTTTGTAAACACCTTTACCAAGAAGCATATCAAAAACATCAAACTCGCAAAGAACATCCGCTTGTCCTACTCTAGCCCAGGTTACCATTCCTCCCTTTCCTCTAAATCGTTTTTCTGCTGGAAAGTAAGCACCACTAGTTCCGCCAATTCGCATTTCTTTTGCTCTCTTAAAACAAACCAAATCTGTCTTTTCAAAACGCAGACAAGGCTCACCTTCTAATAAACTAAAAGACTTTGCATTGGCTTCAGCCCTCCAGCTGATACTTGCCCCTGCATTACATAACAATCCTTTTTCAAAGTACAAAATAGAGAAAGAGAGCATTTCCCGAAAGGATGTGGCTGCCCTCTCCGATTCCAATAACAACAAATCTTTCAAAGTTTGATTCCAACTGTCAAATAGAAAATGATTGTTCTTGTTTTCTTTGAGTGCAGTTACACTCTTCAAAAAATCTGTAAAATAAGGAGTGGCCGCCAACTTGCGATCAACCATTTCATTACTTACAGCTATGATCCGACTGACTTCCGGATCGGTATATAAACCACTACTTAATTGTTGCTCAAAGTAATCGTAGGCTACTATAGCCTCCTTCTTCTTTGTGGACAGCAAATAGAGCTTGAGCTCCTTCATAAACTCTACTCGATTCTCTGGAAACCGACTGGCCGGATTTCCAATTGCTAGTAGAGGGAAAACTAGCATCAGACTGATACTGACGAAGTTCTTCAATTTCATAGTAGTGGTGACTTTGGTACAAAAAAACGGGGGGAAAGGAGATGAGGGGGGTGGGTTGTGCTCGTCGTGTTTGTTCATATTACACAGCACGGTTTATTTCTTCAAGGGGAAATAATAATAAAAAATTCTTGGAGGTAGAGGCTTAGCTTTGGATGGGATTGGAGGATTAGAAATGGAATGAAGACGGAGGATGTCTTTTTTTCCCTTTCTGTTCTACAAAAGTAGCCTGTTTTTTAGTTCGGGGCTATGCCCTGAATGTGGTAGTTATTGGATGGCGGTTTTTTAGGGGAAGTTGAAAGGAATCACTTGTAATCCTTTGTATCGCTACCTTAATTCTGGATAACAGGAATAGTACAACTTATTTCGGGTTGTTTAATGTTCTTAAGAAGAACCAACTCTAATCTCTTTTAAAGCTGTAAGGATGATAAAAAAATGGGTAAATGCGACTTCTAAATTCTCATTCCAAACTAAAAAAAGGGAGTCGCTTTAATGACTCCCTTCCTTAGGACTAATTGAAATTGCTTCAATTGACTTTACCTTCCCTACTTCCTAGCCGCCTGTGCTCTTGTCACAAACATCGTAGCTGTGCTTGGGTTAACAATTTGAATTTCATAAGTTTCTCCATCGTCCATTTTCTTTATCATCTCCTTTTTCTTTAGGCCGTTCAGTTCTTCCATGAATTTCTCGTTGGAAGAAACAACACTTAATATCCCTTGTTTGTAGCCAAAGAAATACCACTGCTCTCCAGGCGAAAGGATGTAAACATACATTCTATCGTCTTGATTGGAAGGCATTTTGAATTCGACGAAGCTTTTCACATAGCGATTATAGATTTCGCCATTGATGCTACAAAGTCCAAGTTCATCTTGTGTTGAGACAAAGGATTGGTATTCTGAATTCCATTTCATTGGAAGGTCACTAAATAACATACTGTATTTATCGTACTTATTCGGTAGGTTTAGCCCAGTGTTGAACATTCTATTTTTAGCCTCTTTGTAGTCCTTGCTTAAATTTCCTTTTTTATCGACTGGAATGAATTCTGCTAATGCTTTTTCATAAAAATCCGCATCTTTCACATAATCAACAACCCGAGATTCAAAGCTGTTAGATTTTAAATCTTCTGCCATTATTTTCAGCAATTTGTTTGGAAGAATGATTTCCATTCCTGCCATCATTCTAAATATCAGGTCTTTTGGCGGTGCTTCTCCTCCAAAGTCACCAATCACTTCCCCTGCAGCTTTTACCTTTGCATAATCTAATCCGGTTCCTATGTTCATCTTTCCCTCTACTTTATACTTCCCTGTTCTGTTTGAAAAGTTCAGCTTGTTTCCATAAGGAACATCTGCAGCAATTTTCATTGAATCGCCAAAGTTGAACTCTTCTTGAATTTTATCATATTTAAATAATCCTTTAGCTTCAAATATGGGTCTATCTTTACTGTAACTCAAAGGCATCATGATTCGCGGGTAGATTTCTGCAGTTTCTCTGGATACGTATAATCCCGTTTTCAACCGAGCGCCATCTTCATTTTTAGGTGTGTCAAAGACAATCGCTAAATCATTTTTATCTCCCTCAAAAGCAACAGAAAACCATTCTGGTGAAGGTATTTTTGGGGAGTCCAAACGAGCAAAACCTTTGAATTGTAAGTTCTTGGAATCCGCACTCAAACTGATTTGTCCTTTATATCCTGTTTTTTGATCAATGAAAAAATTATCCGATTCCTGCACTTCTCCTTTTGCTCTAGTAACCGATTTTTTTTCAGACCTTTTACCTTTTCCAACACGTGTACCAATTATGTTCGCAAATTCAATTTCTTGGACTTTACTACCAATGTTGTATTCATAAAAACCGGTAGCCCGATATTCTTTTTTACCAAGAATGTCTACTGTGGCTCTGTTTATGACGTGATATTTTGTAATTGTATCTGCAACAATTTTGGCGTTTTGTAATGTTGCCATTCGACCTCCAGATTCAATGCCTACCGCTCCATCACTAGTATAAATGTAGGCATCCGAACTTTGAACAAATGGGACTTCTCCAATACTTAGTTGATTCGATTTCAAGTCATAAAAGGCAGTTTTACCTGTAAAATTCAGAGAATCTTGATTAGGATGAATGGAAGTAAAAACACCATCTGCACCATCTTCATTTTTAAAGGTCACCGTTTGCTCTTTCATATCCCAGACAAAATCATTCAATGTAGTTTGATACTGGTTATAAGGCATGGTTACTATGTTGTCTTCTTTATTGGATTGGATGTAACCAATTTCTCTGTCGAAATCCAGATTCGCATTTATATCTTTTGTATCGAAGGCCAAGGCATCTAAATCCCCAGTTTTGATTTTTAAATCTGCAGTATCTGAAAGAACAGAATAAGGACCAAACGACATCAACTCAGAGTTCAAAGAACCTTGGTCCCAATCAAACAGTCCTCGTCCTTTCAAACCTCCAGGTGTCAAAATCAATAATCCTGACAAGGTATGCACGTTTTTGTTGAAGAGTTCAAAATCTTTTTCTTTGGTACGAACGTACATACTGTCCTTATAAGGTCTCCAGTCAATAGATACATCATAACCTCTAGTATGGGGTACTCGTAAATCAGAAGTTCGATCCTCTTCCAAAGCAAAAAGCTCAGCTGTTGCGGTGAGCTGTTTTGGTCTAAAAATAATGTCTTCCGAATCTAAAGAGGCACTTAGGTATGTAATATTTCCTTGCCCAAGTAATCCAATATTACTCAAATCTATAGATCCTTTGTACAAGCCTTTGTTCAAGTAACAAGGATAACCAGCTGGAGGGGTCTCATTTACAAACCCCAAAGAAGCATCTTCATCTCGCAATAACAATGTTTCTTTGAATGGCGGAAAAATATCTGCGGTGATCATTTCGCCATCAAACTTCAAATCTTCTTCTGTAAAATTATCAAGACTATTGAATGTAAATTTATCTAATTGGAAATAGAAAGAATCTCTAAGATAAGCACCTTTTTGGGTTTCATTATAATCGTAGTAAACGTAGGCAGGGCCTTTAGTATTCAAGGAAGGGAACATCGGAATATCTTCTTTCCCTGACATATTCAAAGGTGCATCAATAAGCAATACCCCCATAGTATGTTCAATTCTTGAGGCAATGGAATAAGCCTCTGGAGCTGGGTTTCCTTCTTTGTCTACTTTTTCCATATCAGGAATAAAGAGGTCAAAATAACGGATGGAGTCCATCGTAATTTGATTCTTATCATAAATAAAAGAAAAGTCCTTTCCTTCAAACTGACTAAAACCAGCAAAAGCCCGACCATCAAAATCCATATCCCGATTCTTTTTCATAATGAGCTTTTCCTTAAAAGGACGAGCTCCAACTTTTTGAACATTACTATATTCTATACTTGACACTGCATTAGTTTCAATGGATTTGTCAGAAACCAACATCACTGCATTCGTACTATCCGTTTTAGAAGTAATTCGCAGTAAATCAAAATCTACTTGTTTTGCATAAGCTGCTACATAATGATAAACCTTTTGCTTAACTTCTACTATTTCATCTTCATTATCGTAATTAACAAAACCTTGAGCAACCAAGTCATAAAGCAAACTTTGAATACTTGTTACATCATAATTTGGATTTAATCGTTTGGCCAATCTACTAGCAGAAAGCAAATCTGTTCCTTCCTCTTCTGCGAAAGATTTTATTATTGAAATTGGATTGGTGGAAGATAAGTTTTGAATTCGCCGGAAGTCGTTTTCTTCAAAATAATTCAATGATTCAAATTCAACTTTCTTATTTGCTTTAGAAAAACTAACAGAAGTCTTACCAAGTAAAACGGAGTCTCTTCCCATTAGCCAATCAATATTATCAACGTTCAAATTCATCTGATGGAAAGAACTAAAAAATGGGTTTCTATCGCTACCACGTTTTCCGCGATACAAACTCAATTCTTTATTTGGAATATCAAAACGAACGTTCACGGATGGATGAAACAAACTATCTCCATCCATATACATCACTGCCTCTACTTTTTCTCCAGATAGCTTCTCTCCTTTTCGAATAACAAATAACAATGATTCTCCGCGGAAGTTTAGTTCATTATTTTCGTCTTTAATGGCTATACTTGCTTTGTTTTCTTTAGATCCGAACCCATATACTGTAGTTCCATGCAATCTAAAACCACCTTTGTAAGTGGTATTCGCACCTAAGTCTTCTATTTCAAGTATCTCTTTATAAGATTCGAAACGAGGGTAGGAACCACCAGTGGCCTTATTTCCAGTTAGAATTTTGTCTTCAAAGCGTCCTAGGATTTTTGTATTTGGGAAAAAGTCAGGATAAGCTAATTTTACATTGTTGGCTCGGTACAAACTCTTTTTTACATCTAATGCATAAGTATCTAATTCACAATAAATCTCCTCCTCTAAACCATATCGTTCCCAAGCAACTGTTCCTCCAACCCCTTTCCATTCCAAATCAATTGGCGAATAAATACCCGTTGTGTTCTTTATGGCAATGGTATCGTTTTTCCGATGAGCAAAAAGATCTAATTGCTCATATTTCAATTTTGGTTTTCTACCATCCAAAAACAAATCATAGTCATCTGCTATAGTATACCAAGTAACGCCTCCTCTTGAGGTTCGCAAGGTACTTCCTGCAAAAAAATCAATAGAGAATTTCAGAAAATCATCAAATGGCTTCAACTTACGATCTTCAATATTGGTAAGCATTCCATCCAATACTTCGTGCCAGTTGGTAAATCGTCCTGGGCCTTCTTCCGTACTTTTCACCACCATCAAAGCGGATAGATAATTGCTGAAGTGGGGGCTGGCTTTCATCTTTTGGCCCAGCATAAGGTTGGATGTAGAAACGATTTGGTCGAACTCTTCATCTGTAAAAGCACCTGACTTGAAATATTTCTTGTAGTCGCTAAATAGCTTTTCCATAACTTTCCTTTTAGAGGAAGTCATAAAGGTTTCTAGCTGCTTGACATATAAGTCTCGATTGCCGGAAATAGTATCGAGCTTTTGGGCTTGAGCCGAAACGCTGAAAAGAAAAGAAAATAGAACAAGGGTTGTAATTCTTAGGATCATTGCTAATGTCAATTGAAAATTGAAAATTATTGATTGAAAATTAACTTAACGTGGGGTAATTTGGATTTAATTAACCATACGAACGAATAAACTAATTTTCTAAGGTGAAAAAGACACAAATCCAGCCATTTTTTTCTTCTATATGTTTTACGCTGAAATTGTTGCCTTTAGCGGCATCTACTACTAGTTCTTTATCAGAGTCCAATATACCTGATACGAGTAGGGTCCCGCCTGGTTTCAATTGTTTATTTAACGCAGGTAGGCAGTCTAAAATTACACTTCTGTTGATGTTCGCAAGAATGACGTCAAAAGGAGTATGATTTACTTGTTTTAGTGTGCCCTGTTGGGTAGATATGGTGCCTGAAAGACCGTTTCTTTCGAGATTTTCCAGCGTATTTTCATAGGAATAAGGATCAATATCTATGGCGAGAATGTCTGTAGATCCCATCATTTTAGCTAAAATAGCAAGTACACCTGTTCCACAGCCTAAATCCAGCACCGATTTACCTTCCCACTCCATAGCCCGCATTTGCTGTATCATCATGTATGTGGTCTCATGATGAGCCGTTCCGAAAGCCATTTTAGGATTGATGATGATGTCATATTCCAGTCCTTCTTCCTTTTCATGAAAATCTGCTCTTACTTGACAAAATTCATCTATAGTAATTGAATGGTGTGCTTCTTCCCATTTGGCATTCCAATTCTGTGGTTCTATTTTTTCGATGGTGTAGGTTAGGGGTATAATGTTATTCAGATCTGCGAGTTTTTCGGAGACTGGTTTGGCGTCTTCGGTCTCTGCTAACCAAGCTTCAGTACAGGACTCTTTTTCTTCGAACGCTTCGAAGGGAAGTTGGGAAAGGTGTCCGATTAGGGCTTCTGCAAGGTCTGCGGAGTGATTGATTATGTATTTGTAGTAGATCATTTTTTTATCTTTTTTGTCTTGTGGGGCTACATTCTAGCTAGCCTCCTGCTCACACTACGCTTCCTCTCTCCCCGACTTTCAAGTCGGGGTAAATGGTGGTTCGACTCCTCCAGAGTCTTTAGTGGGGTTCGTGGAGGACGTGTGTCTTGTTTTTATGGCATGAATGTGTCGACTCTGCGTTTTCTGCGGCCTCAGCGTGGGAGGAAATAGGTTAAATACACTTACTCAATTCTCCAGCTGTTTTGCCTTGTCTAGCCAAATCTTTGCATTGGCGGCATCTCCTTTATCTCGATACACGAAACCCATGTATTGATGTAGCGTTGCATTATTAGGATCATATTTTAGAGCTTCAGTGAATTGGGCAATAGCCGCATCAAATCGTTTCTGTTGGGCATAGACGGAGCCTAGATTTCTTCGGGCATCTACGAACCGAGGATCAATGTTTACTGCCTTTTCGTATACCTCTTTGGCTTTGTCCAGTTCTCCTTTTTGGAAATAAATGATGCCCATATTGCTGTAAACCTTTGAGTTATTCGGTTTGTGCTTTATAGAAAGCTTATAATTTTCGATGGCTTTGTCTAACTGTCCCATTCGAAAGTAGCCGAGTCCTCTTTCTCCATAGGCATCGTGATAGGCAGGATACAATTCAATAGCCCTGGTATAGCTGTTCATCCCTTCTTCTATCCATCGTCGATATTCTGGGCCTTGCTTGAAAGCCAACCCTTTTTTGACTTGTTCCAGGCCATGATGATAATTTAATTTTGCACTATTAGGTACGTTTGGAATATCTGTGCTGTATAAAGTGTAGCTATTCTCCCAGGCTGGATTTCGCAATATGGTTCTTGCGCTATATAAGACTAGGACTGTAGCGGCTAATCCAGTTAATAATTTTACAGAAAGTAGTTCGTCCAACAGTTTCTCTTTTGAGGGTTCCATACTAGCCCCACTCCATTTTATCATCCCCCAAGCTAAGGCGATGGTGAATCCAAGAGAAGCCATGTATAAGAAGCGTTCTCCAAAGGAAGAACCGATAAGAATGATAAGGTTGGCAAAGACAGAAAAAGTGATTATGAAGTATAGAATACCAAAGGCTGGGATGCTTTGCTTTCTTATATTCATCAGTGCCCAGATTCCTAAGCCTGTCCAAATTACAAGGGATACAATAGCACGCCAATCACTCCAACCGACTATACCCATTTGAGGAAATCCATATTCAGATATTAAAGTAACTGGTAAAAACAAACTCATCAAGTACTTTCCTAACAAAACAAATGCAGTCGCTTTTTGATCAGCAAAACTATCCGTTCCCATAATCAAGTTATCCAGGACTGAAGCTTCATTACTACCTTCCATCACGCCACCCAAAACCGCCTGCCTGACAATAAAATACAGAGCCACAGGAATTAAGAAATAGGCGCTAGTCGTTATATTTTTAATCAATAGTTTATCTGTAAAGCAATAGATCAACAAAGGAATTACTGCTAAAAAAGTAATGGCATTTTCCTTAGAAAACATTGCCAGCGTATAAGAAACTACAGCAAAAATAAGTGGTTTTATTTTATCAGACTTCAAGTAATCCCAAAGGAAATACAATGCCCCAAGACAGAATAAGAAAGCCAGTATTTCATCTCTGGATTTTATATTAGCCACCACCTCTGTATGCACTGGATGCGCAATAAAAAAAGCGGTTGCCAAGAAAGGGAGAAGGACGGTGTATTTTTTAAACACCTTAGTTAATGTAAGAAAGAGCAACACTCCTGTCAGAGCATATAACAATATATTTACGAAGTGGCTTAACCCGGGACTATCTGGGGCAATTTGCCATTCTAGAGCGAAGGTAATTAGAGAAATGGGTCTGTATAGCGTCCCATTACTATTCCAATAGCCATAACGGTAACTGGTGTTCAGTATCGTAGGAATACCTTGCACACCTTGCTTTGTTACAAAGTTATCTTTAATTGCAGAGAAGTCATCTAAAGCGTAGGAATGACCAAGGGTGTTGGCGTAAAGAAGAAAAGCTAACAAACCAATTACAAGAGCAGGAATCCATTGGACTTTCCCCTTCCGGGCAAAGGGAAGTGATTTTTTAGGTAGGTGCTTTTTTTTAGGCTTAGGTGTGTTTTTTCGCTTTGTCATTACAATGAAATTGTTCAAATTCATTGCAATAATAAGGACTTAGTTCCTTATTTCATATTCTTAGCTTGCTCAATCCAATCCGCCCCTTTAATTATTCCAGAAGGTACCTCAATGATTTTAATAATTTCAGAGATATCATCATCTGTTAACTTGGCCAATTGTTCAAATTTAAATATCCCCAGAGCGTTTAGCTTTTTCTCTATAAAAGGGCCTACTCCACTGATTTTCTTAAGATCATCTTTCTGTTTGGCGTTAAATTTACCCAATCGACGAAAATCTAAAAGATCTTTCCTTTTTTTGATCCGGTCAAATACCTCTTCCTTTGTCTTTTTTCTTTCAGAAGAAATTTGGTTCACCTTATTTTTAGAATTCAATAATTCCGACAATAACTGATCATTTGCGGTTTTCAAATGTTCTAACTCTACAAAAGCTGCGTCCCTTTCCTTAGTAACGGATACTAATTTTAGCTTCAGCTTTTTGTATCTAACCTCCCATTTCTTCTTTTTGGACTTTCCTTTACTTGCTTTAGCTAAATCGTCTAATTCCATCACTTTTCTTTCCTTTCTGGATAAGGAATCCTGAAGTCCTTCGTATTTCGCTCTCCATTGCATCAATTCAGTTTGAATATCTTGCAATTGTTTTTCTAAAATCTGCTGATTCAATTGTGAATCATCTGTAGACTGTTCCGCTTCTGTAACTTCCATTCCTTCTGTAAAATGAACTTCTCTTTGGACCTTCGCCCTTTCTAAGTCTTGATTTACTCGATTAAATTCTGACATGAGGAAGACCTTGTCTTTTGTCAACTTATTAACCGCCCCTTGCAAAGAGTTTACCCGTTCTGTCAACGTTTTATTCTCTTCTTTTAGAATTCTTTTATCAGAATGAAAAGTGGCGCTATATTCTGACAAACGATCCAGTTCATCTTGTAGCTTGGCTATTTCAGTTCTTAAATGGGGAACCTCCTCAGAAGTATCCACTATGTTTTTTCGCGCGATCAACCAAGAGAGCCATCCACCAATTAAGGTAGCTCCCAACATGAGCAAGAAAACAGGTAAAGCGCAATGTAGCATTTTTGTTATTAATTTTTATAGAGGGTGGATGAGGGTAGATAAGGGTTTCCTCAATTGCACCAAACTGCACTAGCGGAAACTCTTATCTACCCTTCCTTTTATTTAGTTCTCAATCTTAATTCAACTCTTCGATTCTTCTTTTTCGATTCTTCTGATTTATTTCCATTTATAGGTTCCTCTTCTCCTCGATATTCTATGACCAAACGCTTGGGATTAAAGCCGGAACGAATCATAAACTTCTTTACATTCCTTGCTCTGGTTTCCGACAAGCTAAGATTTGAGTCTCCACTTCCTTTATTATCTGTATGTCCCGTAATTGAAATCTGAGCACGAGAGTTCTTTTGTAAAAAGGATTTGATGTCTTTTAAGTAATCTTCCAGATCATCCGTTAAAATTAAATCATATTCATTAACATCAAAGTAAATATTTATAGGCTGGAATAAATCCTTTGAGCGACTTTCTTCACCTACTATCGGAGCATTTGGGCTTTCATTTACATTCTGAAAACGAAAATAAACACCTCCATACATTAAACCATTCGCAAAAGAGGCATTTCCAAAAGAACCACCTTTAACTTTCAATTTCTTTTTAGGAACTCCCAGATCCATCAAATAATTACGAATAGAACTTGCTCTGGCTTGGCCTAAATTTTCAAAGCCAGTACCATTACTTTCATTTGGACTATAAATCCCGAAAAGCGTCAATTGTCGATTTGGTTCATCCTTCAAATGAGTCGCTAGCGTTTTAAAAGCTTCTTCTGTTGAGGGAGGAATATTTGGATCCGCACTAGACTTATAAAAGGAAAAGGTTTCAGCCGCTGTAATTTCATAATTACCATCCATCAACGACAAACCAGGTGCTATAGCTGAACTGATATGCGAACCACAGTAGTTCGCACCATACCACCAGGAACCTAGCCCTAACCAAAGGATCAGAACCGTAGCAGCAAAAGGTAAGGTCAATTTATTAAACATATATATAATCGTAATGTTTTTATTTATGAACGGGTCAAAACCTAAAGCAAGTATACAAAATTATGCTTGATTTTGGATTTTAAGACTTCGTTGGCATCTAATGAATATTTCAATTCAAATAGCGAATGGGATATGAATTCTTAAAGTATGCTTATTAGGTGAGCAGAAGAGGAAATAATGTATTGGCATACGACTTTCTCTTCAATACACTAAAGGTATTTCATTTGAGGAGAAAAACAAACAATTGAGACTTGAAAATCTTAACAGTTGTTCCGAAATCCAAAATATTGGAGGTAAAAAGAGGTAGACGAAGGATAAACTGCTTTAATCTTCCGATAGCTCCACCATTAAAACGGCAAAATCACCACCGCTAATTTTATCGATCTTGATGGAATATCCAGGTTGGAGGCTGATTTTCTCCCCTAAAAACAGGGAACTACTGTCCTGAACAATGGCTTGGCCCCAAATACCAAGCTCAAAATGGCGTTCTGAGATACCACTTAGGTATTGAAATTGGCTAGCTGCAAGAAGCACCCAATTTTCATCCCTTCCAAAGGTACCAGGTAGCTTAAAATGAAAGGTTTGCTTAATCTTGTCGCAGCCTTGTTGCAATAGCTCAAGATGCATTCCGCTTTCGAACCAGACTTGTTCTATCCCATCCATTCCTTTGATTTCCCACTTTTGGCTATCAATCTTAGCGAAAGTACCCTCAAAAATGGGCTGTGGCTTCCCATATTTACATTTTGAAAAGGGATTTGCTGAATCTCCTCCCGTTTCACAAGACCATAGAAAAGAGCAACATAAACAGAATAGAAAAAAATATATAAAAGACTTCATAAATGGGATTCAATTTTGAGACTAACGGCATTCTATTTGCCTAAAGCAATGCATACCTTTTTGCTGAAAGGATAACCAAAGAACTAAGGTTATTAAAAAAAAGGAATGCTCTGGTTAAACTCAGAGCATTTTTTCTTTATAACTCTACTATCTCCTTGCCTTTCCACTTGGTTTCATGTCGTTGTAAATATGTTGTTAATAATTCTTTTTGTTCCGCCTCCGTTCCGACAGGCTTATCACTGTAATTGCCATTAATTTCCCGTTGCCTTTGTGCCTCAAAAAGAGTAACCGCGCAGGCCACGGAAATATTTAGACTCTGAACCATTCCTTTCATTGGTATCAAGAAGTTTCCATCACAATAAGAAAGTGCCTCCTTTGTCAGTCCTTCCTTCTCATTCCCAAATAGAAAGGCAATCGACTGTGTCATATCAATGGCATGCATTCCTATTGCTTCTTCTGACATATGAGTTCCAAAAACTTTATCATACTTTTTCCTGATGTGGGAAAAACAGGCCGCTGCATCTTTAAACAAAAACACATCTACCCACTTTCTAGCTCCAGTTGAAGTTTGCTTATTGACCACTACTTTTTCTTTCACTAATTCAGGGCGGGTGTGCAAAATGTATAATTCTTTAATTCCTACTGCATCACAAGTGCGCAAAACCGCTCCAATGTTATGGGGGTCATGGACATTTTCTAAGATAACCGTCATGTTAATTTGTCGCTGACGGACTACCTTTTTAAATTTTGCCTGTCGCTCGGGTGTCATCATAGATAAATGTTACTTTATGAAATAGTGCTATCGTTCTTCCGTAACAGAAGCAGCGCTGTCTAAACAGGCTACTGTCTGGTTACCCACTCGTCTAATTCCCCGCAAAAGTACTCTTTTTTTCATCAAATAATTGACTCCTAATTTATTATTTCCATCCTTTCAAATCACTTCTTTTAAAGGTCCATTCCGGCGTTTCCAAAACTTCATTAATCTCGGTTGTGCTATACCAAGGACTTAGTCTTTTGTTTTCTAGGTTCTTCAAAACATGAAATTCTTGAGCTGGCATGTAGGATTGCCCAACTAAGAAAAGCTGCTCGCCATTTTCATTTTGGGCAACATCCAAAACTAGGATTGCGTGCCCTGGAAAACCACCTTGAATAAATACATCTCCAGATTGAATGCTCTGTAGCTTTTTTGCTTTTAATTCCTTTGATAAGGACATAGTACCTGCATAGGTGAAAATCTGACGGAGATATGCTTTGAAATTTGAATAATCATCTGATACTTTTCCAGTATTGACGAAGCTTACTTTATTTCCACTGACCTTTGGACGCCTACCCTTTCGCCAATCATCAAAGGAAACTAGGTCTCCACTGGTGTAATTAAAATGAATTTTATCATACGCTTTTGTACTGTAATGGTATTCTGCCTGCAAGCGCATAACCGCGTCGGCACATTGCTGAAGATCCGCTTTTCCTACGTCCATATCAACAACGGCGTAATGCACGGACTGATTCCATTTCCGAGAACCATCATGTAATTTGACCACATGTTTCTCTTCGAATAGGGGTAAAAATCGAAGCCATTCTGCAAAACTCCCTTTAATCGCCTTCTTTCTTTTATAATCTTTGGGAACAGCAATACGATTGATGATCGTGCTGGTGTTTTTATCATTACTTCGCCAAGAGTATTTTACATGGCTTGGAGTTGGAATATCATTTTGGGGAATAGTAACAAGCCGCTTGTTATTTGTATTATGATTCGATTCAGCTTCGCTCTCGTTTTGGCAAGCAAGGAGCAGAACTAATAGAGAGAAGAGGATGATTGGTTTCATGTCTTTTTATTTAACTGTTACAATTTTCCATTAGCTTATCAAGGAGGAAGAAGAGGTGACAAGTTCTGAGAAAAATTATGCGAATTGATGCTGTCGTCGACCTAAATTAAAATACCTCGAACGTAAGTTACATTCGAGGTATTATAAACAAGGGGATGTCTTTTCTTATTGTAAGAAAAGTAAGTTGACTGCTATTTGGTTACTAATCAGCCAATTGGAAATGAAAATTCTTAAATTTCAGAATATTCACATAGCTGTTTTCATATCGCTCAATCTTAGAATAATCTTCTGGTTTTGCGTTTTTTGGTGCAACCGGAGCTAAAGCGAAACGGGTATGTAACATGTCCTTCCCGTTTCCATCTATTGTCTGCTGGAATTGTGTTCCCCCTCGAAACAACTCGCCGCCAAAGTAA
>CAZDTI010000021.1:0-39550 GCA_964508085.1 uncultured Saprospiraceae bacterium
GACTGTGAAGGACTGGAATTTGAGGTTTTTTTGGAAGATGTTGAGGCTTTGAATAAACTCGCTTTCGCTAAAAAGCCTGACATCACAAAACTCAGTTATCACGCATATGGCTATATATCAAATGATTACGTCTTACTTAATGCTGGTTCTGCCTTAGGGCAAAACTGCGGTCCATTGTTAATTTCTAAAAAAATGATGACCTCAGAGGAAGTCAACAATGCCCGAATCGCGATTCCTGGTAAATATACTACAGCTAACTTTCTTTTGAGCTTAGCCTATCCAAAAGCTACTCAAAAAGAGGAATTGTTGTTTTCTGATATAGAAACTGCTGTTTTAAATAACGAAATAGACGCTGGATTGATTATTCATGAGAACAGATTCACATACATGGATAAAGGATTAATCAAAATCCGAGATTTAGGTGAATTTTGGGAGACCAACACGCAACACCACATTCCCTTAGGTGGAATTGCAATTAAACGTAGTTTAGCTGTTGATATTCAGCAAAAAGTAGATCGTGTACTGAAACGATCAGTTGCTTACGCTTTAGCAGAACCTGAACAAACTATGGATTACGTCAGTCAATTTGCTCAAGAAATGAACCCAACAGTAATGCAACAGCATATACGCCTTTATGTTAACGAATTTACGCTGGATTTGGGAGACATAGGGAAGGCCGCTATAACCAAACTTTATGAAATGGGGAATAAAAGGCTGGGAATGAACATTTCAGAAAACAACTTATTCGTAACTCATTAGTATTCAACTTTTTGTAAAATAGATTATTTTATAATCAAGCACTTTTTTTAAAATAACCATCCCCTACGCCATCTCTTCTAAATCTACTCTTTTGCAAGGCAACTTCTAAATCGTTTTTTTGTAGAAATTTGTAGTCAAAATAAACAGGCTATTATAGCAACAATCCACCGCCCCCTTTCTATATTTGCTCCGCTAAAATGTACCATCAGTTCGGTACGATTACATTACTCAGAAAAACTCATCATCAAATGATTATTGGTGTACCAAAAGAAATTAAAAACAACGAAAACCGAGTAGCGCTTACCCCTGCTGGCGCTTTAGAATTGGTAAACAGAGGTCACAAAGTATTTGTACAAAGTACTGCTGGAAACGGAAGTGGTTTTACAGATAAAGACTACAAAGATGTTGGCGCAAAAATCTTGAAGACCATCGAAGCTGTTTATAAAAAGGCAGAGATGATCATCAAGGTGAAAGAACCGATCAGGTCGGAATACAAATTGATTCGCAAAGGTCAGTTGCTTTTCACATACTTCCACTTTGCTTCTTACAAGCCATTAACACAAGCAATGCTTAAAAGCGGAGCTACTTGTCTAGCTTATGAAACTGTAGAGTTAGAAGATCGCTCCTTGCCTCTTTTGGTTCCAATGTCTGAAGTTGCAGGTAGAATGGCTATTCAGCAGGGAGCTAAATACTTGGAGAAGCCAGTGAAAGGTCGTGGTGTATTGTTAGGAGGAGTACCTGGTGTACCTCCCGGTAAAGTACTAATCCTAGGTGGTGGTATCGTTGGAACGCAAGCCGCTAAAATGGCTGCAGGATTGGGCGCACAAGTAACGATCATGGACATTAATCTAAACAGATTACGGTACCTCAATGATGTAATGCCTGCCAATGTAATCACTATGTTTTCCAATGAATTCAATATTCGAAGATTAATTAAGAACCATGACCTAATTGTAGGTGCCGTATTAATTCCTGGTGCAAAAGCACCGAATCTGATTACCAAAGAGATGTTGAAAGACATGAGACCGGGTACCGTCTTGGTTGACGTTGCTGTAGATCAAGGTGGCTGTATCGAAACTTGTAAACCAACTACACACGCTAAGCCAACCTTTATTATTGACGACATCGTCCACTATTGTGTGGCCAATATGCCTGGTGCAGTACCTTATACTTCTACTTTAGCTTTAACTAATGCAACTCTACCCTATGCTATCCGTTTAGCAGAGAAAGGTTGGAAGAAAGCCTGTCAGGAAGACAAGGCATTAAAGCTTGGCTTGAATGTAATAAACGGGAAAGTCGTTTACAAAGGAGTGGCTGACGCTTTCAAAATGAAGCTACATGACGTGGAGGAGTTTTTGAAATAATTCCACGTCTCGCTATGCCCGCTCGGAATGACAGAGGTAATCCTCCGTCAGGGTTGTCAAAAAAGATGAGGATCTACTTTTTCGCAAAATCAACGTTAAAATGAAACCCTCACCTTTCTTTATCAACCATTTTTCGATTTAATCTGTCCTTTTATCAAAATTCTAAAAATCACAACTCATGACAACAATGAAACCACATACTTCTGAATCCCTCATGCAACTAGAGGACAAATACGGTGCACATAACTACCACCCACTTCCGGCTGTTTTGGCGAAAGGAGAAGGTGTTTACGTTTGGGATGTGGAAGGAAAAAAATACTACGATTTCTTATCGGCATATTCAGCAGTTAATCAAGGACACTGCCATCCGAGGATCATAAATGCTTTGAAAAAACAAGCAGAAGTTCTGACTTTAACCTCCCGTGCCTTTTATAACGATATGCTAGGGCCTTACGAAAAATACATGACAGAGTATTTCGCTTATGATAAAGTATTGCCAATGAATACTGGCGTTGAGGCAGTAGAGACGGCTTTAAAACTTTGTCGTAAATGGGCTTATGAGGTCAAAGGAACTCCTGCACATGAAGCAAAGATCATTTTTGTAACAGGAAACTTTCATGGACGAACAATGGCTGTAATTTCTGGATCTACTGATCCGTCTAGCACGACTGGATTTGGACCGTATATGCCAGGTTATGTCATCATTCCATACAATGACCTTGATGCTTTAGAAGAAGCTTTGAAAGATCCAACAGTTGCAGGTTTCTTAGTAGAGCCGATTCAAGGGGAAGCTGGTGTTTTTGTTCCTGCAGAAGATTATCTGGAAAAAGCACATGCAATGTGTAAGTCTGCAAATGTATTGTTAATTGCAGATGAAGTGCAAACAGGGATCGCTCGTACTGGAAAGTTATTGGCTACCTGTGGTAACTGTGACTGTACAAGTGCTTGTGAAAACAAGCCTCAGGTAAAAGCAGATATTTTGATTCTAGGAAAAGCACTTTCAGGTGGCGTTTTCCCGGTATCAGCCGTTTTGGCTAATGATGAAATCATGCTAAGTATCAAACCAGGCGAACATGGTTCTACCTTTGGTGGTAATCCTTTGGCCTGTGCGGTGGCTATGGAAGCTCTTGAAGTAATTAAAGATGAAAAGCTTCAGGAAAATGCACAAAACATGGGACAGATATTCAGAAAGCGCATGAGCGAGTTGGTTGAAAAATCTGATTTAGTGAACCTTGTACGAGGAAAAGGATTATTGAATGCTATCTTGATAAATGATTCTGAAGATTCAGATACCGCTTGGAGGATATGTCTTGCGTTAAGAGACAATGGGCTTTTGGCCAAGCCTACACATGGAAACATCATTCGTTTTGCGCCTCCATTAGTAATGAATGAGGAGCAATTGCTTGATTGTTGCGACATTATAGAAAAGACAATTTTGGAGTTTAAGGTGTAAATCTAAAGTCTTCAAACCCATAAATAGAAAGGGCGATACTTACCAAGGTGTCGCCTTTTTTATTTGTATGGACTACATGTCTCTTACTTTCCATCTGATTTCCTGTAAATTTTTCCTAAATTCGCCCACAATAACCACCCAACTCAAACAGTTAAAACACTTATCGTCTAAACAACGTATTAGTAGTAAAGCAATACGAAACCCATTCTACCTATGAGTATCCAAAAAGTTTTCAAACTCTTCCTTCTTTTAACGATTCCACTCTTTTGTTCTGCGCAAAAAACATCCTTGTATACGGAGGCCAACCTTCTGTATAAAAGAGGGATGAATTTCTACGACCAAAATGTGTATGGCTTAGCGCAGACCGAATTTGCGAAAGCCATTAACTTACTGCAAGAGACTAATGATCCGGAGTACAAATTACTTAAGACTTTATCCGAATTACATTTTGCGAAAAGTGCCGTTCGAATGAATCATCCAGACGGGGAGCGACTGGTTCTCGACTTCGCGCGAACACATGCTCCTGATCCTCTAGCTAATCAAGCTGTTGTCGAAATGGCGAATTATTATTTTAACAACAAAGATTATGATCGGGCTTTGCAATTATTTGAGAATATCAATATTTATGATTTGCCAAAAAGCGAAAGAGCCGAAGTAAGCTTCAATAGAGGTTATGCAAATTTTGTTAAAAAGAATTTCTCAGTAGCTAAAGGATATTTTAGAGAGAATACGGAAACAGATTCCAAGTATACATTTCCTTCAAACTACTATACTGGGCTTTGTTATTTCTACGACGAGAAATATGATCAAGCGGCCAAATACTTCAAAAGAGTACAAGGTTCTAATAAGTACAAGCCACATATCCCCTACTATCTGGCAACCATTTATTTCGCTCAGGGGGAATATGATAAAGTTATTGATTATGCTGAGCCTAAATTGAGTAATTCCAGGTTACGAAAATTACCTGAGCTAAATCAGCTTGTGGGGCAATCATATTTTGAGACTAAGGAGTATGAAAAGGCACAACCTTACCTTGAGACCTATGTCGAAAGTGCTTCACAACTTAGACCGGAAGATTATTATCAAATTGGCTTTGTCCAATATAAAGCAGATCAGTTTAAAAAGGCGACAAAGAATTTTGAAGCTTTAGGGAATGTTGAAAATGCGATTGGACAAAATGCAATGTACTTGTTAGCAGATTGTTATTTGAAGAGAGACGACAAAGCAGCCGCTCGAAATGCTTTTAAGAATGCATCAAAATTAAATTTTGACAAAGAAATTCAGAAGGAGGCTTTTTTCAATTATGCAAAATTGTCTTACGAACTAAATTTTGATAGAGAAGCTTTAAAGGCATTACAAGAAATTGATAAAAGTTCCATCTACTATGGAGAAGCGCAAGATATGATGAGTTCTCTTTTTCTAAGTACCAGAGATTATGCAAATGCTTTGCAATTGTTAGAAGGTATTTCTGACAAAACCCCACGAATGAAAGAAACTTATCAAAAAGTGGCCTATCTGCGTGGAGTTCAGCTTATTAGACAAGGAGATTTTGAAGGCGGGAAATCACATTTAGAAAAGTCACTGGACGTTCCTGTTAATACTAGAACGAAAACGATGGCACTTTACTGGCTAGGTGATCTTGCGCATCAAGATAAAAAATACAACACAAGCATAGGAGAACTTAACAAGTATTTTACATTAGCGAAAACCTTGAATAATTTGCCTGATGAGGCTTCTGTTCATACCGCTAACTACACACAGGGCTATAACTATTTGAAACAAGGGAATTTCGAAAACGCATTGACTTACTTTCAAAAAGCAGTAACGGGAATAAAGAAAAACACCATGTTTATTTCCAATAATTACATCAAACAAGATGTACTTGGAGATGCGACTTTGAGAGCAGGAGATTGTCTTTTCAAAAGAAAAAAATACGATGAGGCTATTGCTTATTATGATGACGCCATTAAAAACCAATACAATGGTTTTCATTATGCCATGTACCAAAAAGCAGTCATTGAAGGACTTAGGGGAAAAACAACTAACAAGATAATTGCATTAGACGACATAGTAGACAATTACCCAAATTCGGAATATGCTGATGATGCTTTAGTTCAATTGGGTGCCACTTATCTGGAAATTGGAAAACTTAATCAGGCAAATACTACGCTTAAGAAGTTAGTTTCAAAATACCCTAATTCTACTTTATACAATCAGGCATTACTTCGGTTGGGGCTTATTTCTTACAACCAAGGAAATTTAGCGGGTGCTATAGATTATTATAAGCAAGTCTTTTCGCACAATCCTTCTGCTGCAGAATCAGCAGCTGCACTTGCTGCGTTAGAAGAAATTTATGTGGATGATTTAGGAAAGTCCGAAGAATACTTTGCTTTTATAGAGACCATTCCAGGCTTGACAGTTAATGATGGAGACAAAGAAGCATTAAGCTTTAAAGCTGCTGATTCGCAATTTAATAATGGGAAATATGAAAAGGCCATCTCGGGGTATACCACTTACATGAGTAAGTACCCTAACGGGTCCAATGTATTATTAGCACTTTATCATAGAGCGGAGTCCTACACTGTTTTAAAACAATATTCAAGTGCTTTAACTGATTACGAATCGGTTGTTAGTCGGGGCCCAAGTGCTTATTATGCAAAGGCTATAAAGAAGGCAGCTCTCATTGCATACAATCACGAAGAAAACTTTCCTAAGGCTTATCAATTATTTGTCAAATGGGAACAAACGGCCGACAATCCTTCTGATCGTTACGAAGCTCAAGAAGGTGCTATGCAAGCAGCATACCGTATGAACGACATGCCTTCGGTAATTCGTTGGGCGGAGAAAGTAGCTGCTAACACTCAGGCTACAGGAGACCAAAAGGCCAATGCAAATTACTATATTGGAAAAATTGCTTTTGATCAAAAAGATTACAACAAGGCACTTACAGCTTTCAATGAAGTCATTAAAAATGCCAATAACGAAAAAACAGCCGAGGCTCGTTACCTCATTGCTTACACTTATTATATTCAACGGGATTTGGATTTAGCACAGCAACTTTGCCTGAATGCAAACAAAGAAAGTTCTGCTTACCCCTATTGGGTTGCTAAATCTGTAATTCTTCTTGCTGATGTATTGGCTGAAAAAGGAGACCTCTTTAATGCACAGGCGGTGCTGGAAGGTTTAATTGAAAACTATGATGATGATGCCGAATTGGTTGCTATTGCTAAGGCCAAATTGGAATTACTTAAAGGACAGGATGCTGCCAACAACAGGTTGGTACCAGTAGACGGTAATGAAGGAGATCTAGAAATGGAAATACCGGATGGAGGTAAATAACCCAATATTGAATTCCCTCCGAAGCGTTTGGGATTTGCTAAATTTTAAAAATTTAGTAAATCTAAACTCTGATTAAAGACGAAATAAATTTACTAAATCTATGAGGTTTAGCAAATTACAGCCACTTCAAAAAATACACTTATGAATATCTTCAAAAAAATATCGCTTTCAATTGTTTGTTCTTTCTTTGCTTTAACTGTATTTGCACAACCAGATTTACCTTCAGAAGAGGTTCAGGTCATTCAGGATTTCGAGGCTCGGTTGGCCGACTCTGAAAAACTTGGGTTACAGCCAGAATTACCTCCTGCAGATGATGTAAATAAAGACCTCCTCTATAAAATCCCTGTGAAGTCATTACAGCTTGAATATCAGCCACCAAAGCTGAGGCCGCTGGCAATGGCAGCTAAAAAGGTAGAAAAGGGCTATAAAGGGTATTTAAAAGCCGGATATGGAATTCCTCGTGCTTCTTTAGGTGATTTCTCGTACCATTTCATTGATAGTGAACAATATATCTTCGGAATCAACTTGAAACATCAAGCCGCGAACTATAAGACACTGGAACATCAACGATTTATGGATAACAGTGGAGAAATTAATGGAACCTATTATTTAGATAACGGATTGGCTGTTGGTGGAAATTTTGGGATTGACAATCGCCAACTTCATTTCTATGGTTATGACCATACAGAACCGGGGCAAATAAGAGATCGGTCTGACGTTCGACAACATTTCAACAAAATCCACGGTAAAGCTTATGTATTCAACGGAGAGCGAAATTTTGGAGATATTAATTATAAAGGTGGTATAGATATTTATCACCTGACTGACAAATTTACTGCAAAAGAAACAGGTATCAATGTTAACCTAAGTGGTACGAAATGGATGGATGAGAAGCACCCCATTAGAATTGACTTAATTGGCGATTTTACTAACCCCAGCAATTTACTTACAACTAGTGATATCAACATCTTTTACATTAAACCAAGCTTCACCTGGCATGGGGACAAGTTCCGTTTAAAGGCAGGAGTAAACCTTGCTTTCTTTGATGATAAAACCCCATCACCTAATGGTAGTAAGAAAAACGTCACGAATATCTTCCCAGACGCAGAGCTTGCAATAAATATTCTAGGAACAAAGCTCGCCGCTTATGCTGGAGTAAAAGGAGATTTACAAAAGAACACCATGCTTTCTTTGAGCGAATACAATCCGTGGATTGCTACACAAAACACCTTAACATTAAGGCCTTCTCGATATTTTCATTTTTATGGAGGGGTGAAAGGAAATCTTACTTTAGTAGATTATCAAATAGAAGGAGGATACAAACCTACTGATGATCTGGCTTTATTTTTAAATAGTGATCTCCCATTAGATACCACTCGTTTTCAAGTGCTATATGACACCGTGGATATTTACAATCTTACTGGCTCCTTGACAGCAACTCCGATTGAGGATTTGGAAGTCACAGTGACCTTAGGTCAGAATTATTACCGTCCAAAAAATGAGGAAAAAGCCTGGCATTTGCCATCTTTTAACACAAATATCTCTGCCAGATACACTACCTTAGCTAATAAGCTGGTGCTAAAAGCTGAGTTTTATTTTGAAAATGGCGTTCCCTATAAAAACAGTGTCTCTGATTCTGCCGATGCAAGACACTTAAATGGGCTTGTCGATTTGAACCTTGGAGCGGAATACCGTATTGTTAAAAACATAGGTGTGTTCATAGATTTCAATAATCTAGCCTCTAACAATAGAGAACGTTGGCACCGCTACCCTACTTATGGAACAAATTTGGTCGGTGGAATTACTGCTAGGTTTTAGTAAATTTATTGCCTAGATTTTAAACTAAGATTTATGAATAAAAATTATTTTTTCCTTCTTCTAACCGTGGGTCTGATCAGTAGTTGTGCAGATGATGAAAAAATTAAATCAAGCTGTATTGATCCTGATGTTTATAAATTACCTGAATTCTCTACTGTTGTAGTCAATGAAGAAATAACAAATGAAGAAGACAGCGGAACATACTGGGTATGCAATGGTGGAAAATTAACTTTGTCTGGTACTGATAACTTAATACTTGTTGATAGTGGTGGCGTAGTCATTATTGATGGAAAACAAAATGAAGCTTTCAATTTAGGTGGAGGTTCTTTGACCCTAAATGGAGGAGATAATGAAGTTTGGCTCAACGGTGAGTCCAAAACTTACGTATATGGTTTTGAGAACCAGTTGTATTACTATCGGGTTGGTCAGTTATTTGAATATGGAGATGGGACTTATATAGAAGAAATATGTGCTAATGTGGAAGTAGATTATAGTAAAGCTCCTGCGGATGGTTGCGTTGATTAGTTCGCATAAGAACTCACGAATTCTTTGCTTTTTAAGAAGCTGACCTTTATCTAGTCGTCACATTTAAGTAAAAGCTGTCCTCCAGATTGATACTACAACTATAGTTTTGTAAATTTGTTATCATCACAAACTCATTAAATTATGAAAAAGACCCACATCATAGCTATAGGAATGATTGCAGTTGCCATTGGATTGCTTATTAGTTTATCTGGTGAAGTAAGTACTTATTCCTCCTTTGCAAAAGCGGAAGCGAGCGGTTCCGTAGTCAAAATTGCTGGACAATTGTCTAAGGATAAAGAGATGAAGTATGATCCACAGGTTGATCCAAATTATTTTAGCTTCCATTTGAAAGATACAGATGGTGCAGAGCGAAAAGTAGTATTATTAGCTGCAAAACCTCAGGATTTTGAAAAATCAGAGCAAATTGTTTTGACTGGACAAATGAAGGATGATGATTTTATTGCAACGGATATGTTGATGAAGTGCCCTTCGAAATATCAAGATGAGGAGATTTATATTAAAAGTCAGCGAGCGGAGATATAATTTTTCGTTTTGTGTTGACCTCCTTGTCCGTTTTCGGAAGGACAGTGTTGATCCACCGTGCTTCATATAGTATGTTTCAGAACTGTAATTACTCTTTGTTCTGTGTTATCGTAACTCCATCAAAATAGTTCCCTGATTGAAGTCCAATTTGGAGTATGCGGTCTTCATCCGTAGCATTTTCCTCCATTCTTACGAATAATTCGGTTTTGCTATTTCGCCGAATAAAAAAATCTTCGTTTATAATTTCAAAATTATCTTCAGTAGTATTAATGTTTTCTAAGTCGACTTGAATGTTATTTAGAGAAACACCAGAAATCCACCAACCCTCCCCTTCTGTTGTAAAAGTTGTTGAATCTTTAAGCACATCAAAAGTTGCTTCTTTTTTTGATAGTTTAATATTATCGTCCCACTTGCCATCCTCCTCAGAACAAGAGAATATTAACAGACCCGCTCCAAAGAAAATCAGTAATACAATAAATGACTTTTTATTCCTCCGTTTATTCATAACAAATAGTTTAATTTACACTGCATTGTTTTAGTTACTATTCTTTCCAAACTCAGCTCCATACATTCGCTCTATAACATCATTAACGGTATTTACAGTTTTTCCGTTTAGCTGTAGAACAGATTTTTTTTCAATTAAATGATCAAGAGCATTATTTTTAAGCTCGATGGAATCCGCAATAATTGTAGCAAAACCATATTCAGACTTTTTCTGAAATCCAGTAAAAGCGAGTTTATTTTTTTCTAACAATACATTTGAAAGTGTTAGAGTAGATTGATCTTTACAAGCTACTGCTATTTCGCTTTCCTTTACCATCATGCTTTCTGCCGTTATTGTGGATTTCTCTCCGACACTGACACCTTTGTCACCAGCATTGACAATATGTACATTGGAAATATTGATCGTAGAGCCAGAGACGTCAATCGCATCATTTCCAATATTTCTGAACAATGTATTTTTTATTGTTCCCTCCACGAAGTCTCCATCAAAGGCATCCGATTTCGTATTTTGAAATATCAAGTTATCAATTTCAAAATAACTATTTATAATATTCAAGGCGTCTTCTGAATTGTTGTTTGAAAAAATACAATGGTTCATTTTAACAGGTGCTTCATAAAAGTTAACTGCTCCAGACACCGACCAGCCTGTAGTCAAGGCTGAAGAAAGTTTATCAAACTTAGTATGATTAATAACCGAGGTATCCCGACAGTTCAAGACCAATAACCCCTTGCCACCTACATGGCTGTAGAAAGTAATGGGCTCTTCCTTTGTCCCAAGAAACTGAACAGAAGAGAACGAAACAATATTAGAAAAAGCGGAGTAGAAATTAAAGCTGGTACCTGCATCTACAATAAAGGTAAAGCCTTTAGGAATAATAAGGTTACTAACTTGCCAGTGTCCTTTTTGACAACGAATGGTTTTAGCTAATGTATCTACCTTTAAAAATTCGTATTGGTGCACATTAGACTTTTGCCTAAAAATATCTGTTTCGAGAATTTCCTGGTTTGAAAGTGGCCAGTCTAATATTTCACCTTTTAAAACTACAGATGTGCCGACTGTCTTATACTCAACCTGCATATCTTCCAGTTCTGCCTTGACCTTAAACTTATCTTTTCTCTTCTTAATGAATAAATATTCGTAATTTTCATCAAGTGAAAAAGTCACTACTTCTTTCCCAGAAGGTCCTATTATGACTTTCTCAGATGAGGATCCAAATCTTCTCCCCCCTAAATTACTCAGCCCTAAAACCTCAACAGGATATCTATTATGATTTAAAATGCTCAATCTAATACTTTTGTTGTTTTTCTCTTCAAAATAAACACTCAAAGAATTTTCAGGAAACAACAAGGTTTGTAGAACCGTTTTGTTGTGTTGTAGATAAGCATTTTTGAATTGATATTCCGGATAAGCATTTTGAAGCAAGCTTACCTTTTCTAGTAATGCAGGGGACTCTATAAATGCCTCAAAATATTCATCGCTGCTAACTTTTTCAAGAGCGGCCATATAAGCCGCGCTGTATTCATCATCCTTGAATGCGTTTAGAAAGGGTAAAAAGAAGGAGACTTTTTTTACGGGATCACTATCAAATCCTATAGGTTCTAATCTGGATGATATTGGGTTATAGTAAAATCGGTAATTATGATTAAACAAGGCATGATTTGCTCCCAGGATATTACAAATCGCATTATACATAGCGAGTCGCTCCACGTCAAAAACTTGGCTTATATTTAATTCCTTGTCAACAAAAGATTGTAAAAGATATTTACCGGTAAGAAATTGTTTGTATAAAACGGAATCAGAAAGTATCCTCTTTTTGCCAAAAGGAAGAATGTCTAAGTTTGGCACTTCTCTAAGTTTGAATTCACCTAATTCTGCCAGTTCCATTCCTTGATTCATGATCCGACGACGCTCTCTCCATATTGGATCTTCATCAAATTTTAAGATTACCCCTTCTCTTCGGCGATTATGCTCAATGAGTTGTTTGTCAAAAAACTCTTCCAGTGCATATACACCAAGCGTCTTAGTTTCCTCTTGTAAGCTTCCTGTTATTTTCAAGTTGACATTTACAAAATCATATCGAAGATGAAGGATATCTTCCGCTTTTAAAAGTTCATGAAACAGCCATTCCCCGGCATAGTTTCTGGTAATCGGATGCTGCAGGGAAAATTTTCGCATTCCATTGATCGTCTGGTTTTTGTTTAGCTCTACCCGAAACGACCAAGTATCTCCTAAAAGATGTTGTGTCCAATCTCCTTTTAAACGTACTTTGCTTTTTAGCTTTTCCCCTTCATACCAAATATTCGCACTTACCTTATCCTCATCATTCGAAAGCAAAATACCTGCCCCTGGTTCAATTCCGTCTTTACCAATAGCCTCATTTCGCTTTGTCTTTAATTTCTCGTATTGCTCCCTTTTCAGAACAATTGTAAGGTTAGGTAAGGAATTTGAAGCGGGAGTAACAGTAGTTTCCCGATTATTTTTTTCTAACTTTCCCCTTTCTTGATCGCTGTTTGCAAACAGCAAAGCTAAAGCAAAAGCTACTAAGAGCCCGACAAAGATAATTTTGTTTCTAGGAGAAGTATTTGGATTGGATTGTTTAATTTTCATTTCGAGAAAAAGGCCTCATAGACATTAATACGGAACCGGAATCCAAGTATGAAGATCCCGAGATAGATGTTTACTCGGCCCAAAGATAGAAAATTAGACTTATCTTAGACGATACATCAGATTAACATTTTTTGAGCGCTCTGAATGTGGCAAAATTCGATCTATTCGAAAAATACTACACCCAGGGCGCTCATTGATTTGCTAATTAATTTGTAGCTATAAAATATTATCCCAATCGTATTTTCAATTGCCCAAAATAGAATAGAATAAAAATCAATCTTTTGTCATTCCGAGCGAGCACAGCGAGTCGAGGAATTACTTTACCACCGTTACATCTCCCTCATACTCCAATAATTCACCATCGATAAATTCAATTTCTGCTACATAAATATACACTCCAGTCTCCACATTCTTTCCTTTAAATCGTCCATCCCAGCCATTACGCACATCATTAGGTGGAATATCTGTCATTTGATAAATAGGAGCTCCCCAGCGATTGTATATTCTAAAACTATTTACCCTTGCTACTTCTGGTCCTGCATTCACAAAGAAAAAATCATTGTATCCATCTCCGTTTGGAGAAAAAGCATTAGGAATGAATACATCTCTTTTTAACAATACATCTACACGTTGCTGAGCGCTTGCAGTACAAGAAGTTGTTGTGTCGATCACAGTTAGTTCATAGGTCGTAGTTCCAGTCGGAATAGTTTGAACTTCTGGACAATTCGTACAGTCTGTTGTTTGTAAACCCGTCCATTGAAAAACCAAGTTATCATTGAAATAAATAGGATCTAAGTTGACCGATTCCCCAAGATCAATACTTTGAGTCTCTTCCAATTGTAGTAATATTTCATCAGGGCCGATTACAGTTACTGGGAATTCTGCAATGCAGCCCTCAATGTCCTGGACAAATAAATTGTACTCCCCCTCTGCTAATTCTAGAAAGGTTGTATCTGTAGAAAAATTAAGCCCATCGATGGAATAGATGTACGCTCCAGCGCCTCCAAAAGTGGTGTCAATAGTGATTTGTCCACTATTTTCTCCTTCTGGACAGGTCACTTCTTTAAGCGTAAAATTTGACATAATTTCTTCTGGGCCGATTATGGATTCAGAGGCGATAAGAGTACAACCATTGGCATCCGTAATAGTAACTTCAAAAGTACCAGCTGGTAAATTATTTGCTAATGCAATTCCAGCTCCTGTATCCCAACTGTAGGAATATGGAGTGACTCCTCCAGCAGCATTTGCGAGCAAAGAACCGTCAGCTCCATCAAAGCAAGAAATATTTAGCAATTGATCTATTGCCACCGTTAAAGGTTCATCAGGTTCTGTAATATTCACAGATCCTATAGCTGAACAGCCCATATTATCCGTTATAGTTACTGTGTGAACTCCGGCTGATAAAGTAGTTGCTGATTGTGTATCTTCTCCATTGTCCCACAAATAAGTGGCTCCTCCTCCATTGATCGAAGCAATCGCTTCTCCATCTGTTCCGTCTTTACAGGTTACCTCCTTTAAAGAGCCTGTGGTGACTATCAATTCTTCAGGCTGGTCAACACCAATACTTTCTGCAAGGGAACATCCTTTAGCATCTACTACAGTGACTTCATAACTACCAAAACATAAATCCGTAATCCCAGGAGTAATGGTTCCATTGGGCCAGAAGTATTGATAAGGTGCCGTTCCTCCAGAAATCAAAATGGAAGCAGTACCATCACAAGCATTAAAGCAAGAATTAGGAGTACTAGAAACAGAACTTTCTAAAATTAAAGGCTCTACAACCAGCACTTCGGCTGTCGCTTCTCCAAAAGCATCACTGACCGTAATAAAGTAAGTGCCTGGCAGTAAATTATTGAGAACAGCATCTGCATTTTGTGTGTTTACGGTACCAAAACCATTCAAGGAATTATCAGCATTTTGCCAAATGTATTCGTAAGGTGCTGATCCAAACTGAATATCTAACAACAGTTCTCCATCAGTACTGCCAAAACAATCTAGAGTGTCATTGACAACCAAGAACTCAATATTACTTGGAAATGAAATTGATATACATTCAAAAGCTTCACAGTCGATATCATCTGTTACCGTTACACAAACTGTTTCACCTGCCAATAAATTATTAGCAGTCATTGTTGTTTGACCATCAGACCAAAGATAGCTATAGTTTCCTCCTCCTCCATTTGGATTTGCAGTGGCTATTCCGTCAGATACTCCAGGACCACTTGCTTCTGCCACAAGGTTTAGATTTGGAATGATGTCACCTTGTACTACAAGGTTTACGTTTATTAAACTGTCACATAAATTGAAAGCTGTTGTTGTAATACTGAATGAGTTTGTTTGATCATACACTGTACCATTCACTTCTAAACTTTCGCCAAAACAGAGGGTAGTGTCCAACTGCGTTACTATTTGAGGCTGGATAATTATACTACCAATAACAGTACTATCACAACCATTGAAAGATGGAATGATTTCGTTAATAGAACCACTTGTGTTATAAATTGTAGTGCCTACTGTTAATTCCTCTCCAAAGCAGAGCGTTTCATCAAAAATTGTTTCTATAGGGTCAAGAATAGTAAGCACTCCACTGACAGTACTGTCACACCCCAGGTACGAAGTAAGCGTTTGAGAAAATGGACCAGAGGCATTATAACTTGACATCCCTACGGAAAGGTTTTCGCCGTTACAAAGAATTGGGTTAAGACTAGTAAAAATAGGCGCTGGCTCTGTTACGCTTGCAGTGACGATTGTCAATCCAAAAGCATCGGTAATAGTAAAACTATAAAGACCTATTCCTAAACCATTTATGGCGTTCGTTCCTCCTTCGACTGCAATCGTTCCTATTCCGTTGGATGTAGGATCAGAAAGATTTTCCCATGAATAATCATAAGGGGCAGCACCATTAGCAACAGACAAATTTAAAATCCCGTCTGTACTACCTGGACAATCCAAGAGTACATCTTCAATAGTTGTAACTATGTTACTAGGAAACAAAATAAGTACACAATCTTCTGCTGTACAACCAATTGCATCTGTCACCGTAACACAATAATTGACTCCTCCTTCCAAATTTATTGCAGTAGTTCCCGTTTGTCCATCTGACCATTCATAAGTAAAGCCACCAGCACCTCCATTAGCTACCAAGGTTGCTTCACCATCGGCTATCTGGAAGTTACTAGCTTCTATTGTCTGAGTTGCTGTTATGGTGAGGTCTGATGTAACAGTAAGATTCGTTGTAACAATACTATCACATCCACCATTTGTAGTTATCACATCTTGATACACTCCACTTGTACTATAAATATTACCACCAACCGCAACTGTTTGTCCAGAGCAAATCATAGTGTCTGCTGTTGAGGCAAGCGGAGGAGAAACATTTATAATTCCAGAAATCACGGAATCACATCCGTTAAAAGCATCAATAGTTATTGAGTATGGCCCACTGGTGTCAAAAACAGTTCCACCTATAACAATACTTTCTCCAGCGCATAAATCGGGATTTAATTCGGTAGTTCCTTGTGGTTGAATTGCACCGCCATCAGAAACGGTTAGATTGAATACTCCATAGGTAAAATCCCCATCTCCATCAATCAAAATCCAAATAGGCCTCTCCGGATCCAAGCATTGCAAGGTTAAAGATTCATCTAAATCCTGAAACGTATATTGAGAGTTAATTTGAGAAAAGAAACCATTGCAATTGTCATTACTGGAGTAGAACGCACCTATCTGTGCACCTAATGGTGCTACGCCAGTAGGATCGCTTTCTACATCAATTATGATATGACCAGAACTAGGTACAGTTACTTGATACCAAACTGATCTTTGCGATACAAAACCTGTTGGGTCTGGCTCAAAGAATGGATGCGATGCACAATGATTCGACTGATTAATAGCGGAGACTGATCCATTGTCAGGGATTTGGCCAAGGTTTTCTGCATCGCACTTTAGGTCACCTCCTGACGTCGCTCCTACATCAACAATTTCAAAACCAAAGACCCCTTCCATTTCTGCTTGCGCATTGACATTAGTTCCATCAACCATTACAAAATAAGTCGTATTTGGATCCATGCAATCCGCCAGATCAAACTCATCAAATCCGTCTGCATTTTCGGAGGTAAACATCAACTGAGTCAGATTTCCAGAGCAGCTGCCATTGTCAGATTCAAATACGGCAAACTGCAAATTGATGTCATCTCCTGTATTGCTAGGATCATTAAAAGCATTAAAAATCACAAGGTTTGGATCATCATTAGTCGTAAATTCAAACCAAACTGCTTGTTCATTATAAAACCCATTTGGTGAAGGGTTAGGCTCGTAATCATTAGAGCCACATACGTTTGTATATGCAGAAGTAGCAGCATCGCCAATAGATGTACCCGGGTTTAAAACACCAAGATTAATAGCATTACAGATATAGTCATTAACAGGTCCAGGGTAAGTCCCATTTACCTCAAGGGTGAAATTAACTTCTCCCCAGGAGGAGAGCCCGTTCGGCAAGGTTAGCGTATGATTTTCGCTCTGTCCAGGTGCCGGAACTTCATAAAACTCACAAATGATTTCGTTACAGGAATGACTGGGCGTACAAAAACTTCCATCATCTTCAAATGCCCGAAAACATACTTGAATATGATTTGGTAAATCTGCTGGACAAGTATATTGTTCGTTGTGCTGCAAAAAAGGTGGGTTTTGATAACAAAATCCAGAAGCAGGATAAGTAGTCCACCCTAAATTCGCAACATTTACTCGCCAATGAGGATCGGCAGCTCCAAAGTTATCTCCACAGGTGGTCGTAGAGGTTCCACTATTTACCGTTACTTGCACATTGAGTTGCGCAAAATTAATGTTAGAAAAAGTAAGAAAGGTAAGTAGTAAAAAAGAAAATTTCAAATAGTTCGGTTTTAGTATGTAAGGTTTCATCCAAAGGTAGTGTTTGTGGTAAATAATTCGTTCCGTTGATGAATTACAGTGAAGAGGGCTTAAATCCAAAGAATGCTGTCTCAATAGACGGATAGCTCATTCGCTGTTACTCTTTTGTAATCGAATAATAAAGCAAAACCAGCGGTGATATATTGTATGGGGAAATCGGAACTGCGGTTAAAAATACGTTAAAAGTTAGTTATTACATAGCTGTAAACTAGCGTTCAAGTAAAAATGTAAAAGTTCCAACTTATTAATTATGAATTATCAAACAGCTTATTGATAATCGTTTTGGAATAGACAAATATAAGAACGGGGCCTGTTTAATGTAATTTGTAAACTCATTTTTTTTATCGATTCAATTAATCTTGAAAAAAATAGAACTAAACAAAAGGTCAAGGAAAGCGTTTCTCCCGCAATACTAGTTATAGCAAGGTCAGAAAGATTATTATCGTTGCTCCCGCAGATATTTTACTCAATATTGAAATTCATACTAATGCTTATATCTTTCAAACCTTACAAAAGAGGCATTACCCGACCTTGGCAGCATCAAATTTCACATTAAAATGAATCCAAAGAGAACGGGAAATTCGAAACAACCAAACAAAGAAAATTGCAGAAAGAAGGATTAATATAGCGAACGTAGCATTTACAGAAAGTTTGAAGTAAAAGACCAAAGTGAGGCAAAAAAGAATGGAAAACCAACCCCAAATAGCATAAGAGATGAACATTGCACCATAAAAGAAACCAGGCTCCGGACTAAAATTAAGATTACAGTGTGGGCAGCGTTCTGGCATGTCAAACGGTTTTTGAAAGGAAGTAGTGCTAGTAAAGAAAAGATTTCCAGTTCTACACTTTGGGCATTTCATGTCCATAATAGACCGGTATTGACTAACATAAGGTTCGTTATTTTGAGGCATATTGCTTTTATTGAAATTTCTTATTCTTGAATTAGCTGCAAGTTATGAAGGAATAGGAATATATTCTGTGATATTCTTTACAAAAGAAAAAAGATTGTACTCTTGGTTAAAAATCTATTTTATATAACAAGCAAGAAGCCCCTCTAAATGTTGTTAACTAAATTTTAAGGGTTCATTAACATTTTTGTTTTGCTGAATTTTAAAAATCCAAATCTTATTAGGAATATCAAAGCCATTTAGAAACATTACAAAACATAATTCCATTTGAAAAAATCGATTGTAAAAAAAAGCCAGCAGGTGTATTGTATTACGCAAAAAAATATATCTTTGCCTTAAGTTAAACCACAAAAGTGTGCAAAAATGCACCATAAAACACACTGAACAAGAGATCATAAATACCTGATCTTCAACACAAAAGAACATTATCAAAACACTTCGTTCCAGCGTCGTGTACCAACAAATTGTAATCCCTTCATTTCGCTCAGTAAAACCCCTTACTGAACCTATGGATTCTATGAATCTAATTGTAGGTTTTCAGTGAAACTGCTTCTTCTATTAGCGTTGCGTCATTAATACCGAATGGTTAATGTATCGCTCTGTCCGCATGTTTCGACGTGACTAAGTGCATATTTACCACATTATTTAATTACGGAATTTTTGAATTAATCAATTTATTTACTAAACCTATTAATCACAATTATGAAAAAACTTCAATTATTAGTTTTCATGTTGTTGGCTACCGCTTCCCTTATGGCACAGCGAGCAGTCACAGGTACGATCACCGACGCAGATGGCGAAGCGTTGATTGGTGCCAATATCGTCGTTAAAGGACAGTCCGCAATTGGAACTGTTACCGATATCGAGGGTAAATTTTCATTGAATGTACCTGATGGGTACGATGCATTAGTAGTCAGTTATACTGGTTACGCTACTCAAGATGTAAGACTTGGCGAAGGCAATACTATCGCCGTTGTTCTACAGACTGGTGTTGTTTTAGACGAAATGGTTGTAACTGCACTTGGAATTTCTCGTGAAGAGAAGTCTTTAGGTTACGCCGTTCAGGAAATTGGTGGAGAGGATCTTGCTAGTGCGAGAGAACAAAACGTAATTAACTCCTTAAATGGTAAGGTTGCGGGTGTTCAGATTCAAGGAGCTCCTTCTAGCCTTGGTGGTGCTTCTAGAATCACGATTCGAGGTTCAAATTCATTTTTAGGAGACAATCAGCCATTATTCGTTGTGGATGGAGTCCCTATTATAAATGATAACTTTGCGACTGATGAGCAGCAAATTGGATTTGGTGGTGGTAGTTACGATTATGGTAATACTGCTTCTGACATCAACCCAGATGACGTGGAGTCAATGACAGTACTAAAGGGAGCTTCTGCAACTGCTCTTTATGGTAGTAGAGGAGCAAATGGTGTGATCATTATTACTACTAAAAATGGGTCAAAGCAAAAAGGCTTTGGCGTTGCAGTTAACTCTAGTGTTAGTTGGGATCAGGTAACTAACTTGATTCCTCACCAGCAAGAGTATGGCGGTGGTGCTATAGCTATTGATCCAAACACTGAAATGCCAACCGAATCTGGTTTCAATGAAGTAATCATTGATGGACAGCTGGTACTTTACCCTTCTTATCCAAAAGATGGTTCTTGGGGACCTAAATACGAAAATCAAATGGTACGTCACTGGGACTCTTGGGATCCACAATCGTCGTCTTTTGGAGAACTAAGACCTTGGCAGGCACCTGGAAGTGGTTATGAAGATTTCTTTGAAACTGGAGTTACTTTCCAGAATAGTGTAGCACTATCTGGTGCTAATGATTTTGGATCTTTCCGTCTAGGATATGCAAACACTAATCAGGAAGGTACTATGCCTAATTCTCAACTAAACAGAAATACAATAAGTTTCAATTCAACTTATAAAGTGCATGAGAGAATTAATGTGGGAATTACAGGTAACTATATAAGAACTGATGCTAGCGGCAGAAACGTAACAGGTTATGACAACGGAAACCCGATGCAAGCCTTCACTCAGTGGTGGCAGACTCAATTGGATTTGGATCGTTTGAAAAATGATACTTGGGTAGACGGTACTCAGGCAACTTGGAACACTGACGG
Organism: uncultured Saprospiraceae bacterium; assembly: GCA_964508085.1. GTDB lineage: Bacteria > Bacteroidota > Bacteroidia > Chitinophagales > Saprospiraceae > CALGLS01. The sequence goes on from CAZDTI010000021.1 coordinate 20,868, forward strand.
TGTTGTAAAGGTTCAAGAGACCAATGAATTCATAGATTACTTGCCTTCTCCAAATTTCTTTGACAATCCTTACTGGGTTAGAGAAAATTACTTACAGGAAGATACTAGAAATCGAGTTTTTGGTAATGCAAACATTAGTATAAAACTAATGGAAGGGTTAGAGTTATCAAGTAGATTTGGAACTGATTTCTACTCATTCTCTTCAAGAGAAGGTATTCCAAATGCTTCAGTAAACCCATCATTTTACGGTGAGTCGGAAAGAAATTTCCAAGAAAACAACTTCGAAACGAAATTGACTTACAATAAAGGTTTTGGAGACATCTCTTTGACTGCTGGAGTGGGAACAAACTTCATGCGTCAAAAAAGATCAAGAGTAATAAATGAAACTGTGGGAGGTATTGCATTAGAGGAATTTTACCACATCAGTAATTCTGCTTCTTTACCTTCAGTTGAACAGTTTTCTGCGGAAAGAAAAATTAACTCGGCTTTTGCATTTGCATCTATCGGTTATAAAAACTGGTTGTACCTTGACTTAACAAGTAGAGTTGATCAGTCATCTACTATTAATCCAGATGATAACACCTACTTCTACCCCTCTGCATCTTTAAGTGCAGTGATCTCTGATTTACCAGGATTGCAAGATCTTGGCCCTATTTCTTTCGCAAAAGTTAGAATGAGCTGGGCACAAGCAGGTAATGACACAGACCCTTACAGAATTTATGACACATTTGCTCCTCAAACTTTACAAGGAAGTGATCCGACTTATAGTGTTCCTAATGCTAAAAACAATGAGCTTCTTACAAACGAGTTGACTACTGAATATGAATTTGGTCTTGACTTAAGATTCTTCAATAACCGATTGGGAATTGATGCTGCTTATTATGACAGAACAACTAAAGATCAGATTTTTGAAGTTCCTGTAGCACCATCTACTGGATTTACTTCAAGAATATTGAACGCTGGTAAAATGCGTAACTATGGTTTTGAGGTAATGCTTAATGCTACACCTATAAAAACTAAAGACTTTAGCTGGGATTTAGGTTTCAATATTACAGGTATAAACAACGAAGTTGTTGAGCTTAAGGATGACGTAGAAAGTATTAACCTAGGTAGAACTTGGGCTGCTGATTTACGTGTTGCTAAGGGAGAGACTTACATGGCTATCTATGGTCAGGATTATGTAAGAGAGAACTACGAAGAAGATGAAGATGGTAACATCATCAAGAATGAAGGTCAGCCTACAGTTAATGAACTCGGTGAGTATGTTAAGACATCAGAAAGAGTAGCTTTAGGGTCAGCAGTTGCTGATTTCATTGGTGGATTTAACACTACTTTTACATACAAAGGAATCTCTGTAGGAGCATTGTTTGACTTCCAGGAGGGTGGAAAAATCCACTCTACTTCTTTACAATGGGCTAGATACTCTGGGATGCACCCAGAAACAGTATCCTACAATGGTGTGGACGATATAAGAGCAGATGGAATGATACTTCCAGGTGTGAAAGAAGATGGTACTCCAAACGACATTGCTATTAGTGCACAAGATTACTGGCAAGGTAATTTCAGATTTGCAGCACCAAATGTATACGATGCAAGTTTCATTAAATTAAGAGAAGTTAGAATTGGCTATACCCTACCTAACAGTATGTTGAGTGGTACTACGTTTAGAGATGTAAATATCTCACTATATGGACGTAACCTTGCTATTCTTTCTTCTGATTTACCATATTTGGACCCTCAAGCAGTAACTGGTTCTCAGAACCAGCAAGGACTTGAGAATGCACAAGTTCCGACTACACGATCTTTTGGTGTGAACTTGAGCTTTAAGCTCTAATTATAAAACAACAGGAAAAGTAAATACACTGAAATAAAAAGCAATTTTTATTACTGTGTATTTACATTCTTTAATCAAATAAATATTAAAAATGATAAATAATTTTAAAGGATATATTATCATGTTAGCAGGCGCTTTACTTCTAGGGTTTAGTAGCTGTTCTGATGACATCGGAGATGTTAACGTAGATCCAAATGAACCTACCGCTGTACCTGCGGAAAATCTATTGACACAGGCTCAATATAGGTTAAATAATACTTTGTGGAGTAGAGGTTATAATGCAGAATGGGGAATGTTGATGGTTCAACAATGGTCACAAAATGAATACGCAGAAGAGTCTCGCTTCCAAGTTGATGGTAACAACTTTAATAACGAGTGGGTTAATCTTTACGCCAATGTTTTGAAGGAATTGAGAACTGCGGCTGAAACTGTTGATGCCAATGTAGGTTTAGATCCAGCTATAAAAGCAAACCAATCGGCTATCATCGAAATTTTAAACGTTTACACTTTTCATAATCTTACGGATGCCTATGGTGATATTCCATATAGTCAATCATTAGATCCAGACGAAAATGCAAATCCTTCTTACGAAACTCAATCAGCAATCTATTTAGATTTAGTGGCAAGAATGAGAACATCTCTTGCTTCAATGGATCCAGGTCAACCATCGTTTGCAAGTGGAGACCTTATTTATGGAGGAGACGTTGCGTCATGGTGGAAATTCGGTAATTCTTTATTGCTAAGAATTGCAATGAGAATGGTTGATGCAGATGCAAGCGCAGCTAGTTCTGTTATATCTTCATTGACTCCAGACATGTTATTGTCTTCAAATGCAGATAATGCAATGTTCAACTTCGATCCGAACCCTGATGTTGCGAATCCTTTGTTTCTAGATGCTGATCCAAGTCAAGGTGATAGAGATGACTTTTCTGTATCTGATATCCTTGTTGACAATTTGACCAGCATGGGTGATCCAAGATTAACGGTTTATGCGGATACTAATGCTACTGGTGACTATGTAGGAATCCCTTCAGGTTTGACAGATGCAGAGGCTGTGGCATTAAAGCCAAATTCCTCTCGTCCATTTCCATCTCTTCGGACTGCTACTGCTCCAGCTGTTATGATGGATTATGCAGAGGTAAGCTTCTTACTTTCTGAGGCCTATGAAAGAGGTCTTCTTACAGGCGATGCTGCAATGGCTTATGATGCTGGTGTAACTGCTTCTATGGAATACTGGGGATTCACTGACGCAACTGCTGTAGCTGATTACCTTGCTGCAAATCCTTATGATGCTGCTAACTGGAAGCAATCATTAGGATGGCAGAAGTGGATTGCTTTCTACATGAATGGGCCACAAGCTTGGGCTGAGTGGAGAAGATTGGATCATCCTGTACTAACAGTTCCTGCGGCTGCTGTACTAAATGAGATTCCAGTGCGTTTGCCTTATCCAATTGATGAGCAAACTGGTAACTCTAGCTTCACCTCTACCACTCCTGACGATTTAAGTACAAAGATGTGGTGGGATATGAACTAATTATTAGCTAAATGCTATTTAAGAAAAGGGAGTTGTCTTTTAATTAAGTCAGCTCCCTTTTCGTTTATAAGTTATTGGCACGACAGTTAGATTTATGAAAAACATTTACCTTTCGGTAATAAAGACTAAATTATTATGAAAAACATTCTGACGATTCTATTCCTTACTGCATTCCTCTTTTCAGCTTGTAAAAAAGAAAAAGACACTACTCCTGTCACCTCTCCTGTTTTGCCTGTTACCAACACGATGATTCTAGATGAGTTTGAGGGGCTTCCTATTGTCTTAGTTGGAAACCAAAATTCAAATTTTATAACTGGTTTTCAAAGAACTTTAGAGGATGGAACTTTACTTGATTTTACAGTACTACAAAGTTCTCTGCCACTTATACTAGAGGATAATGAAGGTAATAAATGGGATTTTTTCGGAAGAGCTCTAGAAGGGCCTCGAGTTGGGGAATCGCTTCAAAGTATAAATGGATATATCGGATTTTGGTTTTCTTGGGGCTCTATGTACCCTGGAGTCACTATTTACGATGGACCGGATTATTCAGGAGATTACATTGGTCAAGATAACGCTCCTAACTGGACCATTCCAACTGATAATGTAATCGCTGTACTCAGTCAAGATGCAATCCCGGCAATTGATAATCCCGTTTTTGAAATTTATGATAATCGAGTATTCATTGAAACCGGAGAGTATTTTCTTGAAGATGACGATATTGTTATCGGCGTTGCAGTTGGCAATAAAATAAGATTATATCCTCAACGTATTCTTAATTGGCATGAGGTGGTGAACGACAAAATTGGCGACTTTGAATTTTCACTTTCTTTCTGTCCTTTGACTGCTACTTCTGTCCTTTGGGATAGAAATCTCAATGGCAACATTACCACTTTTGGTGTTTCTGGCTTGCTTTATAATAGTAACGTCATTGTTTTTGATCGTTCTACACAAAGCCTATGGTCTCAAATGAAATACTCTTGCATAAATGGTAGCCTCAATGGCACTAACATGAAAACGCAACAAGTGCTGGAAAGTACATGGAGGAGCTGGAAAGTCATACTAGAAAGTCCGAATGTGATGACAACGAATACAGGTATCTCTAAAGACTACACCGTTAACCCATATGAAGACTACCTCGCTAACGAATCACATCTTTCCTACCCCATCAGCTATAAAGACGAACGTCTCCCACTAAAAGAAAGAGTCTTTGGCGTAATTGTAAATGGAAAGGCAAAAGTGTATCAATTTAAAGACTTTTAAACTGAATTAATGAATTTTAAATCATTTAGCAGCTTACTTTTTATACTTGCTTTTTCCTTCCCCTCTTCCTTATGCGCCCAAGGCTGCTGCTCTGGCGGGGCCCCAATTTCGGGTAACCTAGATCTTGGCCAATCTACTCCAAACCAATTATCTATTAGATTGACCTATGACTACAACCGATTAGGAGATGTCGTCTTTAATACTAAAAAAGTCACTGATGATACCCGGTTTCGAACAACCAATACCGGAATACTCAGACTAACATACACCTTAAACAAACAGATTACTTTTGGTGGCTTGTTTTCCTATGTTCAACAAGTCGAAAAAGTAAATTCCATTACGACTAGCCGAACTGCTGGTACTGGTTTGGGCGATCTAACTCTTTTCGTACAATATAGTTTCCTACAGAAAAAGAGATATAATTTGGATTATGCACTAGGTCTGAAAGCACCGACTGGCCCTACAGATAGAAAAAATGAAGATACTCAATTTACTTTGCACCCTGATTTACAACCGGGAACAGGTGCATGGGATTGGTTTAATATCCTTCAGTTTAGCTACAGCGATTTATTCCGAAGCGGTATAAATCTCAGTGCAAGAACCTCATACCGCTTTAACGGAAAAAGTTCTCGTTTCAATAATAATCAGCAATATCGGTTTGGTAATGAATTCCAATTTTTCCTAGGCTTCAGTAGGGATTTCTACTTGAAAAATTTTATGATCAGTCCACAATTGATTGGGAATTATAGAAACACAGGAGAGAACGAGCTTAACGATTTTAAAGCCCCTAACACCGGAGGTCATTGGGTCTATTTTATTCCTGGTTTGAGAATATCACCAAGGCCTAATTGGAGCATTGGCTTATTATCAGAATTGCCTATCTATCGATCCTTAAGTGGAATTCAATTGACCACTTCGTATAAGCTAAGTATTAACCTTAGTCACTTTTTTAGTTTGAAAAAGGAGTCTGCTCCCAAGTCTTTTATGCTGGACAACTAAATATCAACAGGAATACTTTCCGACCACACACGTCTTAGTCAATGACGTATATAAGGCACACGCTATTCAAAATGTTAAAACATTATTCTAATTCTTAATAAAGGAAAGGATGACTTCAGAAATCTAAGTTTTTCTATTGTCGATGCTTTTAGTAGAGGAATTATCGGGATTGCATTAGAGTGATTGAAGGATAATTATATCTCCTAAACAAAAAAGCCACTCCTAAAAAAGAGTGGCTTTTTTGCTAAAGGTCAAAATACATAAAATCACATCGCATCAAAACCTTGAACTAAGCTTGTTAAAACAAATGGTAAGGTTACCCAGAACCATTCTGGTAAAAAGATTAAAAAGCCAATACAAGCTAATGTAGAAATGAAGAAGACCATCCAGGCCATCTTTGTATTATTTGTCGATGTTGAATTACTCATGTTAAAGTGTTTTTAGTTGCCGCAAAAGTAAGGTATTTTTAGTTGTAGTGGGTAGTTTTTACTGTTATTTTTTACACGACAAGCTCATACGCTGGTAATGTTAAAAATTCGGGCAGTTCCTCACTCTGAATCAATTGATCGAATAAATGTATAGCTGAAGTGAAATTTCGAGTATTGAATTCCGCTGAGCCTATATTTTGCTCCATTTTGTTCACTTCTTCTAACAAACAACGTTTATAATATTCCAATGTAATCATTCTTCCATCCTCCAATCGGGCACAATTATGAATCCATTGCCAAATTTGGGTTCTACTGATTTCTGCTGTAGCCGTGTCTTCCATTAGTTCATTTATCGCCACCATACCTTTACCACTTAACCAGGATTCCAAATACAAAATCCCAACTTTAATGTTCTCCCTTAATCCTGATTCCGTTATGGTTCCTTTAGGAATTGAAAGTAAATCTTCCTCGGATACTTCCAAATCAGTTCGTTTATTTGTGATTTGATTTTTACCCGGCATATATTCATCAAAGATGGATTTTGCTGCCTCTACTAACTCCGGATGGGCAACCCAAGTACCATCATGACCATCTCTGACTTCTCTACGCTTGTCTTCTTTAACTATCTTTAAAAGAACTTCATCCTTTGTAACCTCTCCTTTTGTGGGAATTTGAGGAGACATTCCTCCTATGGCATGGACACCACGTTTATGACAAGTCTGAACCAACAATTGAGTATAGGCTCTCATAAAAGAGCACTGCATTGTTACTTGCTCTCGATCTGGAAATACAATATGGGGCATATTCTTAAACTTCTTAATAAAAGAAAAAAGATAATCCCATCGGCCACAATTTAGCCCTGCTGAATGTTCGCGAAGTTCATATAAAATCTCATGCATTTCGAAAGCAGCAGTAATGGTTTCTATCAGTACTGTGGCTTTAATGGACTTTTGAGAAAAACTCATATATTCTTGAGCAAAGACGAATACCTGATTCCAAAGTCTTGCTTCTTGATGATTTTCGATTTTTGGTAAATAAAAATAGGGACCACTACCCTGTCGAACCAGCGTTTTCACATTATGGAAAAAGTACAACCCAAAATCAACTAGGCTTGCACTCATAGGTTCTCCATCAATCCAAATATTCCATTCTTCCAAATGCCAACCTCTTGGTCTTACTTTTAAAGCCGCAATATCCTGCTTGAGTTTATATAACTTCCCAGTTACAGGAGACTCATATGTAATTGTTTTGTTGATTGTATCTCGTAGATTGATCTGCCCTTCAATCATGTTTTCCCAAGTTGGCGTATTTGTATCCTCAAAATCTGCCATAAAAACGTTAGCACCGGAATTAAGAGAATCAATAATCGTCTTTTTATTAGTAGGTCCTGTTATTTCAACCCTGCGATCTAATAGATCCGGTGGCACTGGAGATACGGTCCAGTCAGCGTTCCTAACGTCTTTGGTTGCTTCTAAAAAACAAGGCCAATTGCCATTGTCAAATGCTTGCTGAGTTCGTAAACGGAGTTGTAGTATTTTTTTCCGTTCTGTATTAAATTGTCGATGAAGGTTAGTTAAAAAACGCAAGGCTGGATTTGTCAAAATAGTAGCATAGCTTTCTTTATACTCTCCAGTTATACTGACACCGTCTGGACAGTTATAAGAAGACATCAAGTCCTGATTGATAAATTCCATATTTGAATTTCGTTAGTGTTCTAAAGCGAGTAATCTTGTTTACGAAAAGAATATGGTTCCTTTTGTTTATTCCTTTCCTAGAATGGAAGACTTCCTTCCACTTTATAACTTATTTATACTGAGATTCTTACCAATAAGTTTTACAAAAAGTATCCCAATTTATTTGTATATGTTTTTTTAGGTGATGTTTGACAATATAAAAGACACTTATGGTTAATATTTTAAAGGTATAGTTATTTGATTATCAATTAACAAGGTGTATTTTTCTACATTCTAAATATTAATCATATCAGAATTACCGATTATCAGTTATTGTCGATAGGCCACTCTTGGATTAACTTTGTAATCGTAACGCAGTTATAATATCGCTCCCAGCAACTGCAAATACATTTCCCTCCTTTTACGAATCGAATCATCCATTTTACTTAACCACTCCCCCCGACTTACAATCCCATTGATTATGACTTTTCCAAAACTTCATGCGCTCTTATGCAGAACGAGTTTATTGCTCCTGCTTCCATTCTTTGGCTACTCTGCCAATATTGCCATCATTGAAAGTCAGTCAAATCATCCAATGCAAACCATGGATGCTAATTGGGGAACCGTTGTTTCTAACATGGGGCACACGGCCACAATTTTACCGCAAACTTCACTGGATAATTTATCAAGTTTTGATGGTTATGATATTTTAATAATCTCTTCCGGTCTAATCGACTTACCAATGAATAGAAGAGAAACGGCTAAGAATTTTTTCATGAGCGGACGATCAATGTATCTCCAATCGGAATATCAATTGATTCACCCTGGAAACATGATGTTCGCAGAAATCATAACTGAAAATGGTAATCTTTTTAGCTGGGAAGGCGAATCCTCCGGAAGTATTACCCCAATGGATGTAATATGTGGATTAGGGAACGGGCTTAATCAGGTAACAGACCTTAGTTACTTTTGGTATGGAACTTATGGAGAAGGAGACGAATCTGTCGTTCCTTTTTTAACAAGTGGTGATAAATCATATGGTTTTACCTACAACCCAAATAACAATAACCTAGGGAGAGTAATTACAACAACAGATCAAGATTGGATTCGAATCTTGAATAGCGAAGAATTAATGGAAAACATCATTCACGAATTGATGAAGCCAAACAATATGTCTGCACTTCTACCAACCGTTGCAGTTGAATTGACAAATGAGCCATTGTGTGCAAATGGAACCTACATTTTTAACTCCAATGTTGAGAATCCAAACGATGACATGGAATACCAATGGCAAGTGAACGGTCAAGCAGTTCCAAATTCCAATACAGCTAATTACAGTAGCAGCGATCTTACGGATGGAGATGTAGTGGAATGCCTTGTAATCCTGGATGCAAATTGCGAGATGTACAGTCATGTTTCTAATCCAGTTTTGATTGCTCCAATTTTCCCAATTTCAGAAGCGAATTTAAGCATCAATAGTTCTCAAGCTTTTTCTTGTGAAGGAGAAGAGGTGATTTTTAACTCAACGATTGATTCAGAAGGAACCTATACTGTAATTTCTTACCAATGGCAAGTAAATAGCAATGATGTCATCGGTGCAAATTCTGCTTCTTTTAGCACTAGCTCATTAAACAACAGTGACTTAGTTATTTGCAACGTTCAATATACAGATGCTTGTAGTAGCCTAAACTTAATCAGCTCAAATGAAATAACTGTTGCAGTTAGCCCTGCGACAATGCCAACAATAGAAATTACAGCCAGCAATCTTGTTTCTTGTAGTGGGGAAGAAATCACTTTTTCTTTAAATGGAACTGACTGGGGGGCTCAACCTTCCTTTCAATGGCAGGTAAACGGAGCAAACGTTGGTAATAACGAAAACACATTAAGCATTAACAGTTTAACAGACGGCCAGCAAGTGACTTGCATTCTTACAGCAAGTGGAAACTGTCTAAGTAGTGACCAAGTCACCGCTACCCCACTAACTGTAAGTATTAGCAATTCTCTGGTTCCTTCACTTTCAATTAATACTAGCGAAACGGTAGTTTGCCCTGACGAAATTGTCACTTTCACTGCAAGTGGAGAGAACTGGGGAAATAATCCTTTCTTCTCGTGGACAATCAACGGTTTGTCCACTGGTGATAATGATCCTGTTTTCTCCAGTAATAATCTTACAAATAATGATGAAGTGAGTTGTACCATCTTCATGAATGATCCTTGCTTAAGTGTTGATCAACTAAATGCAATAGCTGAAATGGTTACAATACAAGATGCAGTTACTCCAATCATTACCATTTCAACAGATACAGAAGCAACGTGTAAGGGAAGCGAAGTCACCTTCACAGCAGCCATTCAAAATGGAGGAAGCAACCCTACTTATGAATGGATGGTAGACAACAACATTGTAAACAACAATACTAATACATTCCAAGTATCAAACCTAGAGGATGGTCAAATCGTTAGTTGTCAATTGACGTCAGATGTAGAATGTACATCTGAAAATACGGTTATTTCCAATCTAATAAGTGTAGACATCAGCGATATAACTTTAGTGGTGAATCAACAGAATGATGATTACTGTGGAATGGGTAACGGAAAAATACAAGTAGGTGCAAACTTCGCTTTCGGTCAAGTCGAATATGTATGGAGCAATGGAGAAACAACAACAACCATCAAAGAACTTCCAGCAGGAACTTACGACGTAACCGCTACTGATGCACTTGGCTGCAGTGCTACTTTATCTGTTAATATTGAAGAAACCAATGGACTTGAAATTGAGAGATTGGATATTCAGGAATCTACTTGCGGGGAAAAAAATGGAGCAGCTTCAATAACAATGGCTGACGACTCTAGACTGTACTTCTATACTTGGATGACCGAGAACGGAGCTATTTTAGGTATGGAGCCAACACTTAGAGATTTAACTCCCGGAAAATATTTGTTAGAAATTACAGATGAAACAGATTGTTACATAGTTAAAGAATTCATTATTGGTGGAACTTCAATGGTAACCTTAGAAATGGAAGAAAGAAAATTTGCGAATTGGGGGGACAATGTAAAATTGGAACCATTCATCACTGGAACAGGAAACTTGACTTATGAATGGTCACCTGCTGAAGGTTTGAGTTGTAGTGATTGTCCAAGTCCTACTTTCTCTGCAGAGTTGGAAACGACATATACCCTTACTGTAACAAGCGAATCTGGTTGTTCTGCAACAAAGAGCATTTTGGTTCATGTAAAGAAAGAGCATGAGGTTTTTATTCCAACGGCTTTTTCTCCAAATGCAGACGGAAATAACGATTGTTTTACTGCTTTTGCAGGAGATAAAGTACGTAGTATCAAATCTATGACTGTTGCTGACCGATGGGGTAACATTTTATTTAAAAAACAAGATTTTGAAGCTAATGATGAGCTTGCAGGATGGGATGGTACGAGTAGAGGAAAGGAATTAAACGTAGGTGTGTACATCTACACGATGGAAGTTGAATTTATAGATGGTCATGTCCGTTCTTTTGGTGGCGATGTGACCTTGGCAAGATAATTTTTTGTGCGTTTTTTTTGTACGAATTTTAAGACTTAGTTAATGGGTGATTCTTGGATGCAGCCCGGCATCAACAAACTGTCGGGCTGTTCTTTTCACCCTCTACTTTAATAATGCAATTCCAGTGCCAAACTCGTCCAAAAGTGGTCATTTTTTCACTAGAATTTTTAGAAAATATTTTACAGTGTGCAAACATTGTTATATGGTTTTAGTTAATGGGTGATTTTGAATGCGATCTGGCTTTATTTCCATTGTCAGATCGCAATTTCACCAACAGTATATATAAAGCAAAAAAGGGGCCAACTTTACCCTATTTTGGGTAGTTTTTAGAAAAAAAGGATTTGCTATAAACACCTTTTAATAAGGAAAAATTAAACCTCTCTTTTCAAAGCTTTATTAACTAAAACGATGAATAAAATCAAACAATATTGAAAGCGGATTCATCCTCGTCAATATACTGTTATAAAGAGTTAGTTAATGGGTGATTCTTGGATGTGATCTGGCATCTATTTTATGTCAGATCACTCTTTTTTCTCCATTGATATAAGAGTTAGTTAATGGGTGATTCTTGGATGTGGTCTGGCATCTAATTTTATGTCAGACCACTCTTTTTTCTCCATTGATAAAGAGTTAGTTAATGGGTGATTCTTGGACAAGACCTGGCGATAAGCCGGGTCTTTCTTTTTTGTGATGTCTAGTTATTCTAATTTAAGTAAAAAATTAAAGACAAAATATTATAGCAGCATGAAATACCAAGTCTTATAAAATTCAAAGAATTGCTAAATCTATTTCAACTATCCAAAACAAACATCCACGGGTACAAAAAAAAGGCTATATTTGCACCGCATTAAAAGAATGCAACCTAAAAAATAGATTATTACTTATCCAGAAAGGTGGAGGGTTAGGCCCTTTGAAGCCTTAGCAACCAACATTTTTGTTCTTAAAAAATGGTAAAGGTGCTAATTCCTACTACACAAATTGTGTAGAAAGATGAGTCAAAAAGCAAGGTATTGCTATGGAAAAAACCTCCTTTTTTCCATCTTTCTGATAAGCAGGTGTTCAAATTTGTTTTTACAATAAATTGACTATCTGCTTAAGTATACTCAAGTTATAGAATTATTATTTGGACGATTATTAAACTTAAAAGTTTAGCAATCGTATTGTTATAAGCATACCTAGTATCTAGAAAATAATTAAATAAAAATGAAAAAATCAAAATTTGAAACGCTTGCTATACGAACTCAAGTTCCCCAGAGCGTTCAAAAAGAACACTCGGTGCCTTTGTATTTAACCTCTAGTTTCACCTTCGATTCTGCGGAGGAAGGCGCAGCTATCTTTCGTGGCGATCAAGAGGGAAATCTATATTCCCGTTTCTCAAATCCGAATACTGATGAATTTATTGCCAAACTAAAATTGATGGAAGGCTGTGAGGCTGGAGTGGCAACAGCCTCCGGAATGGCCGCTGTTTATACGGCAATGGCGGCACATTTATGTACAGGAGATCATGTGATTGCCGCCTCCGCTATATTTGGAAATTCAAAACACATCTTAAATAATATCCTCTCAAGAATGGGGATTACAGTTACTTTCGTGGAAGTAGATAACAATAAGGCCTGGGAAGAAGCAGTCCAAAAGAATACCAGATTATTGTACGTAGAAACGCCTTCTAATCCAACTTTAAAAACTGCGGATCTAGCTTTCTTAGGAAAACTTTGCGAGGCGAACAACATCTGTTACGTAATGGACAATTGTTTTGCAACTCCATATTTGCAGCAACCTGCCAAGTATGGTGCTGACCTCGTTCTACATTCCGCAACCAAATACATTGACGGACAAGGACGTGTATTAGGAGGAGCTATTTTAGGTAAAGAGGAAAAAGTAAAGGCTTGTTATGATTTCATTCGAAGAACCGGAGCTAGCCTTTCGCCATTCAATGCCTGGGTTCTTTCAAAAAGTTTAGAAACACTGGGCCTTCGCATGGATAGACATTGTAGTAATGCGCTCGCATTAGCGAGATTTTTAGAAGGACATAAAAAGATATCTACCGTTATTTACCCTCATTTGGAATCTTATAATCAGTACGACTTGGCAAAGAAGCAAATGTCCTTAGGAGGTGGATTGGTTGGTTGTGAAATCAAAGGAGGGCTAGAAAAAGGAAGGCAGTTCCTAAACAATCTAACAATGCATTCCCTTACTGCGAATTTAGGAGACAGCAGAAGTATTGCTACTCATCCTGCTTCGACAACTCATGTTCGCTTGTCAGGAGAAGAACAATTGGAAGTAGGAATTACAGCTGGATTTGTGCGTTTTTCGGTAGGGTTAGAGCATATTGATGATATTATTTTAGATATAGAAAAAGCTTTGAGTGGGTTGTAATTGAATTTTTAACAATGTGTATACTAAAAACTCCGTAGGAACGGCACTTCTGCAAGTAATCCAAAAGTGCCGTTCCTACGGAGCTGTTTAGAAATTTTTATTATACGCTTCCAATACTACTTCACCATAAACTTCACAACCTTTGACAACTCTCCACTCGTAACTTTACAGTAATACAAACCTCCTGTTAAACGACTAACATCCATAACTTGCTGACGCCCTACACCTGATTGTTCTCCCACCATTCGACCGAGGTTATCATAGCAACGCAAAAAGGTTTTCTGATCCCCATTTCCGTTTATAGTGAAAGTAACTCTATCTGAAGCCGGATTGGGTTTTATTTTAATGTCCAGCATTCCTGCGATATTATTGTTAGGGGAAACACCATCATCTGTTTCTATATCAGTATGGTAGATGCTAATTCCTCCTCTTCGATTACCAATGACCATTTCCATAGTTCCACTATTAGTAATATCGTGTAACGCAATATGCGTACGTTCTCCCGCGATAACTCCCCCTGTCTCATAGCCTTCATAGGTAAAGAAACCATCGAGATTACCATCAATGTTTGTATACTTCTTTATTTGAGCATCTAAGGTTCCTAAATATAAAGTATACTGATTTTCATTACTGACAAAGAATGGAGAAGCATTCCCAACAGAAGCAAGTAATCTAGCTTCGACACCACCAAGAAAAGGAATGTTTGGCGCTAGGGTATCGTCAGGTTCAAACATAGGGACAGTGCTCGATCCAATATTTTTATAGAAGTTAATAGGGCCATTTAACTCGCCAAGTACTAAGTCATTCAAGCCATCTCTGTCTAAATCAATAATCTGAGGTGCTGCTCGTTGTTTCGTATCGATATTCATCCATGGAAAAACAACTGGTCCAAATTCCATAGTATTATCAGGACCTGCAATGTTTTCAAAATAGAACAATTGCCCTTGTTGTTCACCAACTACTAAATCCATGTCTCCATCGTTGTCCATATCTCCCAGTGTAGGAACCAAGTCGTAGTTTAAGTTATAATCACTCATGGTTAAATAATCGTCATCTACCATCTCGAAAGCCGGATCTGTGTTGGTTCCTACATTATAGAACAAGGTCAACCTAGGGTCTTTTGCTCCACCTGGAACAAAGTAAGTCTCATTCCCAATCAATAAGTCTATCAAACCATCTGCATTAAAGTCAGCGAAAGCAGGACTGGCCCCAGAACCCATATCAACCATTTCATCCACGAAAAGACGCTCTGAAGTTTTTTCAAATACAGGAGATAAATCTGTATTTGTATTTTTATAGTAATGTACGCAGTTGTAATCCTCTCCACCGAGTTCGCCTTTATTAGATGCAACCAACAAGTCCCTTTTTCCATCATTGTTTACGTCAATGTAAAAACTAGCAGGAAATGTTATTAAATAGACTGATTCGTCGTAAGTTGGATATGCACAATCTTGATCAGTATACCAAGGAGAGCTACTATCTCCACCATTAACAGCGAGTAAAATTTCTTGCCCATTTACATCTCCCAATATTATTTCCTTGTCTCCATCATTGTCTTCATCAAATAGTAACAAGGTACTTCCTGCATGCCTTTGAAGGGCTCCTCCAGATTGGAAGGAGTTGGCGCAAGAATCAAAATCAGGACTTAGATCGAGACAACCTGTAAGTCCACTCTCATATACTCGCCCAAGGCATTGGTCTTCAATTATAAAATGCAAACTATCTTTTCCAAAGCCATTTTCAACAGAAGTGTTTTTAAACCAATGAATATAACCGCCACCATTACTAAAGGTAATAATATCCAAATCGCCATCGTAATCAATGTCATCCACTGCAGGATAATCCTCGGTACTGACTAAAAGATTCGTTCTTAGTCCACTACCAGGTAAGGGAAAATATATGAGATTTTTATCATTGTCATAAAAATTAAACCGCTCAAAGTGCAACTCATCATCTTCGAAATAACCTTTATGAACCTGAAAGCCATCCACTCCAGGAAAATCACTATAGCTAAAAATATCCATGGCTCCATCATCGTCAAAATCTCGAAGTAAAACCCATTGGGTTAGCTTAGGAAAGTTCTTAGCATACGATGGGTCGTAATCATAATCCACCTCGTTAGCGGTTCCTCCATTGATAAAGGTCAAGTGAACATTTCCGACTCTGTCAAAAATGTATAAATCCTGGATTCCATCGTTGTTTAAGTCAGCAGCAGAAAACTGAGGGGAATTCAATCCGCCTGCTAAAGAATTTCGGTAGGTCTTTCCTTCTACTATAAAGTCTATGTCAGCCAGAGTGTAATCCTGAGAGAAGCCAAAAAAGGATAGTAACAATAAACAGGTTGTTGAAATTAGAACTTTGATTTTCATAATGATTCTTAGTTTTCACAATGATACAAAAAGGAAAGTACAGGTGGACTTTATTTAGATAAATATTACGAATCTTTCTATCTAATGTTCTGACTCACGTCAGTATTCCCCCTCTCTTTTCCCAAGTTATGAATTTACTAATAAGAACGCAAAAATAAAGGTAAGGGTTGAGTAAGTCAGAGAATCCTTTGCCTTTCCCCATACAAATTCGGTCTTTTTCCTATATTCGTCGCATGAAATACCAAACCTTACTCTTTGATGCCGACAATACACTCTGGGATTTTGACCTTTCTGAAAAATTTGCGCTGTTCCGTGTTTTGGCTGAAGAAAATATAGAATTCGATCCTGATATGATGGAGACCTGGCATGCGGTGAACAAATTATGCTGGCATCAACTGGAAGAAGGGTTGCTTTCTGCCGAAGATCTACGCTGGGTACGTTGGGAGCGATTCTTTGAGCAACTCCAAAAGTCAGCAGATTATAAAAAGCTAGGGCAACGCTATTCTATGCACTTAGGTACTACTGATTTTATGATTCCAGGGGCTAAGGCTTTATTGGAGAAATTGAATGTACAGCGTAACCTCGTACTAGTTACCAACGGTTTGAAAGAAGTACAGAGAAAGCGTTTACAGAACACCAATATTTCGCATTACTTTGATGCCATTGTTATTTCTGATGAAATTGGTGTTTCTAAGCCCCATTCCGCATTTTTTGATCACGTTTTTACAGAAATCGGGCATCCAAATAAAGCGGAGACTTTGATGATTGGAGATAGTTTGAGTTCGGATATATTGGGTGGAAATAATTACGGACTGGATACTTGTTGGTATAACCCCAAAAAGAAACTGGCAAACTCCGGAGTGGTTGCGAAATATGAAATTAAGGGCTTGGAGGAGTTGTGGAAGATCGTTTAGAATACCAGCCCACCAAAGCTTTTACTTGTCCATTTATAAAGAGCACTCCCGTAAGTAGCAAAGTGGCAGCAAATATGGATTGAGTAGATACGAATTCTGAATTCAGCCAGGCGCCTAAAAACAATGCAATTACAGGGTTGACAAAGGCAGAAGTTGATACCTTATCCGGGGATACGTTTTTTATTAAATAATTGAAGGCGGAAAAGGTAAGTACTGAGCCAAAAATAATCAAATACACCAATGACCATATTGCTATTGGAGGTACCGCTGTCATTTCGAAACCAGCCCACTCTCCTAGCACCTGACTAATGGCAAACATCATCAAGCCTCCAAAAAACATTTGCAAAGCCGAACTTTGAAAAATAGAGTCTGGTAGATCAGCATCCTTCATCCATATCAAGGAAAATCCCCAGGTCAACAGGGCCATAAAAATTGCAGCAACACCTATCCACCATTCTGGGTCAGAACTATACTGAGGTTGCTCTCCCAAAAAGTACATTCCAACCAAGCCAACAATTACGCCTGTCCAACTATACCGATTTGGTTTTTGACTGCGCATCAACCACATTAAGAATACGACTATTAAGGGTTGAAAAGCAACCACTAAAGATGTAATCCCGGAGTCCATAAACTTTAAAGACCAGACAACCAGACCATTACCTATAGCAAATAACATAAATCCTGCAATAATGGTATTTTTAAGCTGAATTTTAGTGATGGGATTTTTATTATGAGAATAGCTAATCGCATAAAGTAAAACACCCGCTATAACAAACCTCGTACCTGCATAAATAAAGGGTGGCACGGAAGCAACACCCCAGGCATTCGCCAAATAAGTAGAGCCCCAAACCACATAAACCAAAAAAAAAGAAATTCCGATTAACCAGAATTCCCGACCTTTGTTATTTAGCATTTAAAATTTATTTGTTCTAATCTATTTTACCTAGGAATTCCGAAATAATAGATAGACACTTTTCTTAACCAACTCACAAAACGCCTCCACTCAACTTTTTCAACAGATGCATCATTTTAACGTTTATAGCTGGATTTGCATTGAAAAATTTACCATTAATAACCAACCATTCTTCAGATAGTTCAATGCTTTTTATTTCTTTGTAATCTAATTGTTGAGCTTTGTTGAAATGTGCTTTCCAATATAGGCCCTTGTTTGTCAAAGCAAAGCCTTCGCGACAAGATCCAAAAATAGTTTGATCACAAATTAGAAATACCTTTTCCGCTCCTTCTGTAAAAAGAAAATAATCTAAGGCGTTTTTCAACTTAAGCTTAGGCATCTCCTCAATGTTGCTATACCATTTCTCCTGTTCTTCTTCAAGATTCAGGTAATCCAGGACCATGTCTCCTAAAAATTGGTTTGAGATCGAACGATCTTCATATTGCAAGACCTTCTCTGTAAGCGGACTATCGTGAACATTCCCAGCATCAATAATGAGGAAACGATTCAAAAGGGCATCAAACTTTTTAGAAAGATATTCATCTACTTGACGAGCGGCATGAGGGGAGTTATCTGAATGCAATAAATAAGATTGTTCCGCCATTTCCTTAGCTTCCTCATCAAAGGATTTCAAAAAGGCGGAATCATAAAAAGTGTTTACATAATCATCAAAATAGTCACTATTGCCTTCCGATTCTAAGCGTTCTTTTAATGTCTTTAGAAAGTAGGTTCGAAATTGGACGGGAAGGCGGACGCTTTCTCCGAAATCCAAAGGATATTTGGCCTTGTAAATGCCCTGTATGCGT
>CAZDTI010000022.1:0-25880 GCA_964508085.1 uncultured Saprospiraceae bacterium
AATACGGTCAAATACAACTACCGTATCGTTAATCGAGTAACCAATCACCGTCAAGATCGCTGCAATGAATGCCTGATCTACTTCAAGTGAGAATGGTAAAATTCCCCAGAAAATAGAGAAGATACTCAATACAATTAATGTATCGTGGAACAAGGCCGCAACGGCACCTGCACTATATTGCCACTTGCTGAAACGCAAGGCGATATACAAGAAGATGAAAAGCAATGCGAAAATAGCAGCGTAGAAGGAACTCTTCTTAATGTCGTCTGCAATACTTGGCCCTACTTTACTGGACTGATTTACACGAGCGCCTGTCTTGGTTGCTGGATCCTTAAAGTCATTCAAGGCGATTCCACCACCAATAGCAGCATTCACCCCTTTATGCAATCTAACCATTACAGAGTCTGCAGCGCCTTCGCTGAGATCGTCAATGTTATAACTGGTTACTACATTATAAGTGTTAGCAGTACTAACTTCTTTAACAACAGGAGTACTACCGAAGGAGGTTGTCAATGCTGTACGAAGTGCATCTGCATCAACATTTTGGCTTTCATCAAATTGGATATTATAAGAATATCCTCCTTTGAAGTCTACCCCAAGGTCGAAACCTTTAGTAACCATAGAACCAATACCTGCTGCGATGATGATACCAGAAACAACGTAAGCAATTTTACGCTTGCTCAACCAGTCGATGTTCATATTTGCAAAAGCATTCTTAGAAGGTCCTGTCCAGAAAGACATTTCATTTCCTTTATCAATGGTCCACCAATCGATGATCATACGACCAACCAAAACGGCAGTAAACAAAGAACAGAATACACCAATAATCAAAACAACAGCGAAACCTTTAATTGGCCCCATACCGAAGTATGCCAAAATCATAGCCGTTGCAACGGTAGTAACGTTGGCATCAATGATGGCAGAATAAGAGTGTTGGAAACCATCCTTGATAGACATCAGAAGTGACTTCCCGGCCCTTAATTCCTCTCGAATTCTTTCGTAGATGATCACGTTGGCATCTACCGCCATACCAATGGTCAGTACGATACCCGCAATACCAGGAAGTGTCAGTACAGTACCGAAACTTGCCAACATACCGAAGATCAAGAAGATATTTAAGAATAGCGCAATGATGGAAACAACTCCACCAGTACCATAGTAGAAAATCATGAAAGCGAATACCAATCCAAATCCAATCAACAATGAAGTGATGGAACGAGAAATGTTTTCAGCCCCCAAAGAAGGTCCAACTAAAGATTCTTGAAGGATGGAAATCTTCGCCGGAAGCTTACCAATCTGTAGGATCTTTGCTAAATCTTCCGCTTCTGTCTGAGAGAAATTACCAGTAATAGAAGAACTACCCTGCATAATAGGTTGTCTTACAGAAGGAGCAGATACTACCTTGTCATCCAATACGATGGCAAATTCTCGGTTGTTATCGTTAGCAGCTTTTGTGGTCAATTGTCCCCAGGTCTTAGCCCCGGCACCACTCATTTGGAGTGATACGGCAATTTGTCCAGAGGTTGGATCCGGTGCAGCACTAGCTTTAGTGACTACATCACCTGCCAATGGAGGGTCATCCGTTCCTCTTTCCTTTTTGATGGCGTACAATTCGTAGCGTTCCTTGGCGCCTTCTTCTACATCACCGTAACCACTGGCAGGTTTTAGTGACCATTTGAAAGCAAGATCTTTTGGTAATAAAGCAGTTACAGCATCATTTGCCAATAACTTGTTGATCTCTTTGATCTTATTCTTTTCAGCTGAACCTACCACCGTAATTGGCATTAATAAGCCAGCAGCAGAAGAACTGTTTAGCGTAAGCAATTTAAATAACGGGCCATCATTGGTGAAACCGTCATCTCCCACAAAAGTGGTGTCATAACGTACAACTAGTGTAGAGTCGTTGACATCACCTGTTGTATTGTCATATTTGTAATTCCAAGTAGAATCAGCATTGATAGACAATACTTCTTTTGCATCTGCTACTTCAGTAGTGTCTCCAGCCCCTAGACGTCTTAGCTTGTCATCAGCTTGCGCTAATAATTGCAATACCCCAGCTCCAGAGCCAGACATACGGTCGTTTATTCGGTATACATTCCAGAATTCCAACTTTGCAGTGGTTTCTAAGAATTTACGGGCACGTTCCGGGTTACTGATACCAGGTAGTTCTACGATGATTAAATCACGGGCTGCGTCGAGCGAAACGTTAGGTTGAACGACACCAAGTTCGTCAATACGTTCCTTTAATTGCTTGTAAGTAAGGTCAACAGTTTCGTCCGCTTTAGCGCGGAGAACGGTAACGACCTCAGAATCAGGCGTATCAAATTTGATTTCCTCGCTAAGTATTTCATTTCTGTTAAATACTTCGGATAAGTTTCCACCACCTACTTCTTTGTAAGCTCTAGTGAAAAGAGTCACGAAGTCAGATTGACTACTTTGCTGGTCAAGAGCAGCTTTTTCTAATGCTTTTTCTATCAATGCGGGATCTTTCGAATCCCTGGCGAGTGTTCTGATGAACTCTCTTAAATCAACCTGTAGAACGACGGACATTCCGCCTTTTAGGTCAAGCCCTAGGGCTAATTGGGCATTCTTCAAATCCTCGTACGTGTACTTCTTGAGGAGTGGAATGCTAAAAATAACTTCACTGGACATTGAGTCCAGGTAGGAAGATCGCGCCTCTTTTTCGGCGTTTCTTTGTACTTCGTTAGGTTTGCCTTCTGCTAAAGATCGAGCGGCTGCGGCTTTACCGGCAGCATCTGCATTAGCTTCTACGCTCCTGGTTGGGAACATGTAAAAGTATTGCAATAAGCAGAACAAGGACAAAACAATAAGGAAGAACTTTACGATTCCTTTACCTTGCATTGTTAAAAAATTTAATGATTAGAAAAAGTTTAGAAAAAACAGCGCAAATATACACGTTTTAGTATAAACATGTCATAGCTTGTACGTAAAATTAGAATATTAGTTTTTTTTTAAATAAGAGCGCTTAGTATGGTCTAAGTGGTTGTTAGTCAGCTTGTTGTATGTGTATAAGTCCAATTATATTAACATTTTAACCTATAGTAACTGCACTTTTTTATTCCGAGTAGACGATATACTGGGGTGAGCAGTCCAAATGCTGCGCCAATGTGGCGTGATGAGGAGAGGAAAGTGACTTCAATTTCAACTTTAGGAGTAGCTTCAAAGTGCTTAATTCCATAGCCGCCATTGTATTTAGGATTGAGATTAGAGTAACAGTTGTTTTTCGCTTTAGCAGAACTTGAAAATTGCACTGGAATTGCACATATCAATGAAGTTGAAGTTGACTTTGTAGAGAATAGTACCCTAAAATTCATAACATTCTTACACATTTACTTAGCTTTGCACAAATAGCCAATCAGGGAGTCAAAAATTGTTGATTTTACGGCTATAAATTTGAAGAATTTTAATGTTCCTCTTATTCTTATAACACTATTATCTAACAACAAACAAACTAAAAATCATGGGTTTATTTTCCTTTTTAAAAAATGCAGGAGCCAAGGTGCTTACCAATAAAAATGTGAAAGAGGTCACCAGTCCGGAGATCAAGAAGATGGAGGCGGAAATTATGAATAAACAAAAAGTCATCCTACTTAAAGGTGTGGTAAAAACCATGGGACTTAGAGTAACCGGATTAGATATTGAGTTTGACGGCAAAACGGCAACTGTATATGGAAAGGTGTCAAATCAAGCAAATCGGGAAAAAGTAATTCTTGCTTTAGGGAATGTAGGAGGTGTTGCGAGTGTTGATGATCGCTTGACAGTAGTGAAAGAGCAACCAGAAGCAGAATTCTATACGGTAAAGCGTGGTGATTCTTTATCTAAAATTGCGAAGAAATTATACGGTGATCCAATGAAGTACAAGAAGATTTTTGCGGCGAACAAGCCGATGTTAAAAGATCCAAACTTGATTTATCCTGGACAGACTTTACGTATTCCTAGATAAGTAAGAGGGTGTAAACGGTAGACGGTTGCCAACCGTACTAACTCTAGCGTTTATAGTAAATAAATAGAAAAGGGAAATTTCAGATAATCTGAAATTTCCCTTTTCTATTTCCATGACTTTGCAAACTCCGTGAGCTGGCTATGCGCTAAGCAGGAGCTTGTAAAGTCCCTCCATGATATAACTAAAAGTCTTATGAATAGGCTTTCCGAACTCTAGCTTTCCACGAAAACAACCCCGCGGAGTTCAGAAAACCACCTCAGTTAAACCCGTGTGCCTAGAGAATTGAGGTTATCCTTGAAGTGAAATCTCATTCTCCCTCCACAATCCCCGCCTTCACCGCATATAAAACCAGTTCCGAAGCAGAGCTCAACTCCAACTTCTTCATTATATTTTTACGATGCGTATAAATGGTATGTGTACTAAGGTTCAGTTGAGCTGCAATTTCTTTAGCGATGAACCCCTTAGCGATAAGCTGTACGATTTCGATTTCTCTACCACTTAGCGGTGTAGTATCGCAATTGCTTACTTTGGCTGGAAAAGATTTTTCAAAAATGAAATCCATCACCTTGCTGCAAAAGAATTTTTCATGCTTAGCAGTGCTTATGACTGCCTCTATGATTTCGTTTTGATCACATTCCTTGGTAAGGAAGCTGCGAACACCACTTTCAATGGCCTGATAAATCGTCTCTTTATTATTGTCAGCACTGATGACCAATAGCTCCGATTGAGGAAATTGCTCTTTAAGAACCTGAATGGTGTCTACACTGAACTTCTTGGGTTGATTGTAATCAAGGATAACTACATCGGCAGCTTTATGCGAAAGGACATTGACTAATTCTTCTTCATTGGTCGCATCCCCCACAATATGAAAACCATTTGTTGTACCAAGCATAGATCTCAAGCCCGCTCTAATCAGGTACTGCCCATCTGCTATGACAATTGAAATGTTATTCATTTATTTTTTATTCCTTTTATGAACAACGAAGATAAGTGATAGGTAGTGTTTATCAAAATAGATTTTATACAGTTTGATTTCGTTTTGGGTGAACCAAGAGCTAAAGTCGCTCTTCGTCATAATATAATGGGTAGATGAGGAGATGGGGATTCCCTTGATTCGCACCAAATTTAGGTTAGAAGGAGGCCCCATCGTCTCCTCTACCTCATCACCCCATCTCCCTTTAAAATAAACCCACTCTTTTTGATCAGGAACCAAAAAAGTTTAATGATTATGATCTTTTTGTTGTTGCGGTAAACATTGTACCTTTGTCGTGCATTTTTGAAATGTAGGTTTTAACTTTTGACCAGCGCTTTTTGGCTTAGTCTTTTCAGCCAAGCATCTTTCGGGTTTAAAAGTTAAAAGACTACTGAATAATCGAAATTCAAAATCTTAAAAATACTATGTCAGAAGATTACAAGTATGACCTTCGGGGCGTTTCCGCAACTAAGAGCGAAGTACACGCAGCTATTAAAGGATTGGACAAAGGGCTATACCCAAATGCCTTTTGTAAAATACTCCCGGATGTAACTGGCGGTAATGATCCTGAATTTTGCAACTTGATGCATGCGGATACCGCAGGAACCAAAACCAGTATCGCTTACATGTATTGGAAAGAAACAGGCGATCTGTCTGTTTGGAAAGGAATTGCTCAAGATTCTATTGTGATGAATTTAGATGACATGGCTTGTGTCGGTTGTGTGGACGACATCGTTTTGTCCTCTACCATCGGACGGAATAAGTTGGCGATCAGTGGAGATGTTATTTCTCAAATTATCAATGGCGCTAATGAATTTGTCAACGGTTTGAAAGAGCACGGCATTAATATCCATATGGCTGGTGGAGAAACGGCGGATGTTGGCGATATTGTTCGAACAATTGATGTGGGTTATACGGCTTTCGCTAGGATGAAAAGAGACCAAGTCATTGTCAATAATATTCAGCCTGGAGACGTAATTGTCGGTTTGGCTTCCTACGGCCAGGCCACTTATGAAAATAAATACAATGCGGGTACTGGTAGTAATGGACTAACTTCTGCCCGCCATGATTTGTTACATTCTTCGTTGGGGGAAAAATACCCGGAGAGCTACGATAGAAATATGCCAAAGGAAGTTGCTTATGTGGGCAAACATAAATTGACCGATAAAGTGGACTTTGACGGAATTAATACGGATATTGGGAGTCTAATCTTATCCCCCACGCGAACTTATCTTCCAGTTTTGAAAAAAATACTGGAAACTCATCGAAGTAAAATTAACGGACTAATACATTGTACTGGAGGCGGACAGGTCAAAGTGGAGAAATTTATTCAGAATCGTCGCGTTATAAAAAATAATCTTTTAGAGACTCCTTACTTATTTAACTTGATTCAGGAAGCAGCGAATGCGGATTGGAGGGAAATGTATCAAGTATACAATATGGGACACCGTTTGGAGTTTTATTTGCCGAAAGAAGATGCTCAAGGAATTATTGATGTTGCGAATGCTTTTGGGATAGAAGCGCAAATTGTTGGTTATGTAGAAGAGTCGGAAGGGAATGAGGTCGTTATTGATGGCGCGCATGGGACTTTTACTTATTAAATTAGAATTTCAAAAGTGATTTTTTCAACCTCAAGCGCAACCTCAACCTCAACTTCAAATCCCTTAATACGTAAGGGGACTTACGAACTGAGCGAATTGAAGTTGAGGTTGTACTTGAAGTTGAGGTTGTAACAGGTTAATTACAAAATGAACAGACTAGTTGTTTTATTCGCTTGCTTTTTGTTCTTTGGAACAATAACAGCACAGGATCAAAACCCTCGTGCGGCAAAACAGTATACGCAAATATCTGGTGAAATTCGGAATTCTTCCGACCGCTCTGTGGGGATTACCTTTTTTAGCGATATGATTTCCTTTACAGAGGAATTATATCAAGTACCACTCGATTCGCTCCATCGCTTTTCTATGCGCTTCCAATTAAATGAAGCTACACAAATTAACTTCGAGTATCGAGGTCAAAGCCTTCGTTTTTATTTGGAACCCGGAGATGATCTGCGATTGCGTTTTGATGGAAATAACTTTTACCGAACACTGATCATCGAAGGTAAAGGAGCAACACAAAATTACTACCTCCAACAAGCACATCGTTTACATGGTCATTGGGACGAAGCCAATATTCTCTATGAAATGGCGCAACGAGAGCCCATGGATTTTCGTCGATACATGGATGGACTACGACGACAGAAATGGTCATTCATCAATCAGTTTCCTGAAAAGGAAAAATTCTCAGAAGATTTCTTGTACTACGCAGCTGCCGATATTGATTATTGGTGGGCTTACTTCTTGTTGCGCTATCGGATGGAGCATTATGTGGCACAAGGAAAAGAGCAGGGGATGATGCCTGAGCGCTATTATACTTTCCTTGAAGACTTAGTGGTAAGTAATGATCGAGCTACTTCTAATCCGTATTACCTCTTCTTCCTGGATCAGTATCTTTTGTACAAAGAAGAATTAGCAAAAAGTGAAACGCCAAAAGTCACCTCCGCAAAAGCGGTAAACATTTTGGTCAGTGTACCCAACTTGTTTATCATGAGTAAACCAGAGCAGCAACCGATAGTGACAGAGGTGAAAAAAGGAGATAGAATGCGCTATCTCGGGGAGAAGTCTAGCTTCAAATCCAAAATCATGATTAAGGAGGCATTACACGAAGCTTACTGGTATAAAGTAAAAACAGGAGATGGATATATTGGGTGGGCAATTGGTGTAGGATTGTTGTTTGAAAAGGAAATGACAGTAGATACGACTACAATTGTTTCACCGGATAAAAAACGACAACAGACCGCTTTGCAAGAATTAAAAGGCAAAGCACTGTACTATACATTGGCAAATGACTTATACTTCCGGGCACAGAATTTATCGCTAGAAGAATTGGAAAAAGAAGTAAAAGCATTTGATTTATTGAATCCGATAAAATCCTATGATCAAACATTGCGACATACTTTAGCTGAAGCAAAAGCGGCTGAGAATCCGACGATGAAATATGGAGCGACCAACTATCGAATCATATCAGAACCTGAGATTATGACGGTTCGAAAAAAGAGAACAGTAGTAGTGAATGAGCCTCCCTTGAAACGCCTTAGAAAAGTTGAACTTAATATATTAGATCATGCTCGTGAAATGGGAGTGCCAGAAAATGTAGTACTATTGTTGGGAGAGATGTATCAAAAGAAGCGAAGAGAAGCAAGTGGAGAACTTGTTGTGAAAAAAGAGGAGAAGGTTATAGCGGCTGTTGGAGTCACTAAAAAGGTGCCTAAGCCTGTAGCTGCTCGTCCTTCCGAATATATAGATATTCCAATGCCAGCGGAAGAACGACCAAGTTCACCCGTTTCGGTGAGTGGAAAGTTGGAAAATAATACCATGAAAGGATTGAAGCTGGTTTTATATAGTGATCCTATTACTTTTATAGAGGAGGTTAAAGAATTGAAATTAAAACCAGATAATAGCTTCAACCTAGATGTAAATTTAAGTCACCCACAAATGGGTTACATTGCTTATGGTGAAAATAAAACACCGATCTATCTGGCTCCTGGCGATCAGCTCAATGTTCGTTTCAATGCGCTTCATTTTTATAAAACGCTCCATTTTTCCGGAAAGGGAAATATTCCCAATAATTACTTGTTAGCAAAGCGAAAAAGATTTGAAAATGAGGATGAAGACTTGAGAAAACAGATGAAAGATTTAGCACCCGCTGAATTTATAGTCTATATGGAAGAGCAACGGACACTCCGAATGGAGTTTTTAGGTAACTATGAAAAAGCCTATTCCTTCAGACCTGAGTTTGCGGCCTTAGCGAAAGCAGCAATAACTTATTGGTATGCTAATCAATTAATGAATTATCCATGGGAGCATCCGTTATATCATGATCAAGATGCACCAATGGCGCTACCTGGAAATTATTACGATTTTTTACAAACAGTAGAAGTATCCGATCCAAATGGATTAGCGTACGAACAGTATACACACTTTCTCGATCAGTACTTTGATCATTTAAGAGATCTTCCAGAAAACAATGGCTTTACAAAAATGGAACTGGCCGAGCAACATTTATACAATGAGGTCTTGAATTTCTACAAAGCTCGATTATTTACCATTGCTTGTAAAAGAGGAAAGGCCAAAGTAAACGGTCCTGATATTCGTGATTTTATTGCTTCTAGTGAAAACGAGACATATAACGATGTGTTGCGCCAAGCATATAACGAAGCAAAAGGATTGACCAATGGCGCCCTCGCTCCTGATTTCAAATTGCTTGATGCAACAGGTCGTTCTGTTAGCCTTCAGGATTTAAAAGGTAAGATTGTCTACCTTGATTTTTGGGCATCCTGGTGTTCGCCTTGTGTAATGCAAATGAGAAATAGTCAACAATGGAAATCCAAATTCAAAGGAAAAGATGTAGCTTTTGTTTATGTCTCTTTAGATAAGAATACTTCCGACTGGCGTAATTTTATAAAGACACTTCCTGGTTCTGCTGATGGTATTCATTTAATTGCAGCCTCTGGAAATGTTTACCAATCTAAAATCGCGAAATTATACCATGTCAAGCGCTTACCGAATGTCTTTATTTTGGATAAGGAAGGAAAAGTCTATTTCAACTCCGCGAAGGATACTGCACAACAACGTATGTCAGAAATGATTGAGAATTTGCTGTTGTTAAACTAGAGCATTATATTCGCGGAATGTACAGAATAGTAGCAGGCCAGTTCGGCAATTTTGAGAAAATAACTTTAGAGAGTTCTGATGGGCAAAATAGTTTGAGCGTTGTGCCAGCTTTTGGGGCTACCTTGATTAATCTCCAACTGAATGGACATTCCATTCTGGATACTTACCAAACGGCGGAGGAGATGTTGGCTTACAAATGGATGAAAAGCGGCGTTTTATTGCCATTTCCTAATCGCTTAAAAAACGGGCGCTACCTTTGGAATAACGATGCTTATTCTTTCTTCATAAATGATTCCATTACTGGAAATGCATTACATGGTTTTGGTTTGGACAAAGCTTATGAACTGATTAAAACACAAACCAATCCGCAGCAGGGCAGTATCACCTGTCGCTATGAATACAACGGAGACTTTGCTGCTTACCCCTTTCCTTTTACTTTTGAAATTCAGTATCAGTTAAAATCCACTGGGAAGTTTGCTATCCATATGGCTTTTTACAATGACGGTTCTGAAGCAATTCCTGTTGGTTTGGGCTGGCATCCTTATTTTAAAATCGGAGACGATATCGGTAAGCTAAAAATGAAAATGCCGCCTAGTGAAATGATTGGAATAGACCCGCAGATGATACCAACGGGTAAGCGTTATGAGTATGATGAATTTAATGCTACGAAACAGATAGGCGCTACGATTTTAGATAATTGTTTTGCACTTAGTCAAGAATATAACAATAGAATCGCAGAGGTCTTTTTAGAATCTGAAACAATGAATCTACGTTTTTGGCAGCAAATGGGATCGAACCAATTTAATTATCTACAAATCTTTACTCATCCTGATCGACATTCGATAGCCTTGGAGCCAATGACTTGTAACGTTGATGCTTTTAATAATGGAGAAGGCTTGGTTGTTTTGTTGCCGAATGAGAAGTTGGAGGTGAGTTGTGGGGTGGGGGTGGAAATTTAGGAAAATGACATACCTCCTTTTTGGTTTTTGACCAATTGGAGATATGTCATTTTAAATCAGACATAACTCACTCCTCTAAAGTAATCTCCTTTACTTCCTTAAACAAAGGAGCCCGTACCGCTTCTACTTCTTCTTGATATTCCTTCCAATCCTTTTCGAAAAAATCATTGACCTTTCCAATAACAACTGCCGCTTCCTTTTTCATCTTTTTAGTTGCAAATTCCGCCATCTGATTCGGTTTTCCATCAGAAGCACGGATGTAAGAATAAGCACCCCAGATATAAGAAGTCAAATTCTCAGAACTTCTCTGAATACCTTTCCGTTTTTGTGGTAGGGTGTAAAGCTTCATCAGTTGCTTGATACTATCTTGCATAGCTGCGCCCAATTTTTTGATGTTTTTCTTTGTACTGTCCGGCGCATGTACCATTTGACTGTTGACTAGCTTAATGGTCTTTTTCGCAGACTTCAATTGCTCAAAACCAGTAGTCGTATTCTTTACGAATTTATAAAAATCATTGATGGCCGCATCTTCTGCCTTAAGGTCTGAAATAGTAGTGTTAGAACGAGGATCCATTTTGACATTTACATAAGTCGAATCCATGTTGTCATTGTAATGAAAAACCATTTTGTAACGGCCTGGTAAAACAGATGGCCCACCAGGGGGATCACTGTCTGGTTTTACCTCACGGTAAGAAGGAAAGCGGATGCCGTCCCGATTCAAAGGCCAAGTGATACGGACCATACCCGTATCAATCTTCTCAGAAAAACTGCGAATGGTATCTCCAGTCTCGTTGAAAATCTGTACATATAATTTATCCTTTTTACGTTTGTTCTTTTTGTCTTTCTTAGTATCAACTTCTTCCTTTTCTTTTGTATCGTCTTTTTTCTTTTTATCCTTTTTATCTTTCGTTGCCTTTTTTGGTGCTTTATTCCAAATGGTAACCATGGCGCTGGTAGTTCTGTTTCTTGCCCGATAAGTTCCGTCGGCAATAAATCGAGTACCATCTACAGAACGATAATTGGCTAACCAGGCATCTGGGGCTTCGAAAACGTTGAAATCTTTTAACAATACATTTCCGTTGCTTTTTGTTAGTTCCCTCAAAGGACGAATATCATCCATGATCCAAGCTGCTCTACCAAAAGTACCGACGATAAGATCATGCTCGCGTTCATGAATTTTCAGATCACGGGTAGAAACAGAAGGAAAGTCCTTCATCCATTTATTCCAGTTTTTTCCTTTGTCAATTGTAAAATACAAACCGTAATCAGTACCCAGGAAAAGTAAATTTTCTTCTACGGGATCTTGAACAATACTGAGGCAATGTCCTT
Organism: uncultured Saprospiraceae bacterium; assembly: GCA_964508085.1. Classification (GTDB taxonomy): domain Bacteria; phylum Bacteroidota; class Bacteroidia; order Chitinophagales; family Saprospiraceae; genus CALGLS01. The sequence continues at coordinate 11,941 of CAZDTI010000022.1, forward strand.
TCACCTTTCGGTCGTCTGCTATTCGGTTCCAGCTTGCGCCAAAATTAGTGGTATGGTAAGTATAGGCCGACCAATTGTTGCGGCGATAATCATTGACGATAACAAAAGCTTCGCCAGCATTCTTTTTTGATACTTCAATTTGGGGAATCCAAGCCCCTTTTGGACAGCCTGGTAGTTGGTTTATTACATTCTTCCAGTTTTTTCCGCCATCAGTTGTCAATTGTAAGTTGCCATCATCTGTTCCAACCCAAATAACATCTTTGTCTACAGGGCTTGGTGCGATAGCGAGAATGGAGGTGAAATTTTCTGCCGCGGTAACGTCCTTCGTAAGTCCACCACTTTCCTCCTGTTTTTGTTTGGTGCTATCGTTGGTCGTCAGATCAGGAGAAATGATTTCCCAGCTTTGTCCACAGTCTAGACTTCTATGCACATATTGACTGCCATAATAAATGCCACAAGAAGTACCCGGTACTTTTGCCAAACCAGCATTCCAATTAAAGCGTAAAGTCTCTCCGTCAGGATGTGCCGGACGAATGTATTGCGTGTGTCCAGTCAGTCGATCAAAGTAACTAAGATAACCGCCTTGAGACATCCCCCAACCGTAGCGAGCATCGTCATGACGAATGGCGACATCAAAACCATCACCGAAAAGCACTTCCTGCCAGTCTGAATTTCGAATACCTCCTCTTTTCCAAACGGAGCTCGGCCCTACCCAAGAACCATTGTCTTGCATACCACCGCATATGTTGTACGGAATCTCCATATCATAATCAATATGATAAAATTGGGCAAGCGGTAAATTCTCTGCAAAACGCCAATTCTGTCCGCCATCATAGCTAATATTCAAACCACCATCATTACCATCAATCATAAAATTCGGGTCATCTGGATGTATCCAAAAAGCATGGTGGTCCGGATGGACATTCCAGCCGACAAAAGATTCAAAGGTTTTTCCGCCGTCTTCACTCTTTGTTATAACAGAGTGTATACTGATTATACGATTTTCATTATGTGGATCTACAAAGATATCAGAGTAGTAAAAAGGACGATTTCCAATCTTATCATCAGTGGCCATTTTTTTCCACTTTTCTCCGCCGTCTGTTGATTTATAAAAAGCATTTTCTTTAGCTTCAATCAATGCGTACACAATGTTAGGTTTTGAAGGGGCGAAGGCTAATCCCATTCTGCCAAGTTCACCTTTTGGCAAGCCTTCTTTAGCGCTTATCTTTTTCCAGGTCTTTCCACCGTCATAGGTCAAGTGCATGCCGGAGTCTTTGCCTCCAGAGTTGAAAGTCCAGGGCTTACGCCCAAATTCCCACATGGCTACAATTAGTTTGTTAGGATTGGAAGGATCAACGACCATGTCTGCTACACCAACTTCTTCACCTACGTAAAGGATTTTCTCCCAGTTGACTCCACCATCCGTAGTCTTGTATACTCCTCGATCTTTGGATGGCCCCCAAGCGGATCCAAGTACGCCTGCGTACACCGTGTTAGGATTTTCTTTGTCAATTATAATTCGGTGAATGAGTCGAGTATTTTTAAGTCCCATGTCCATCCAAGTTTTTCCACCATCAATACTTTTGTAAATACCATCGCCACTGTTGTGCGAATTTCGTGGATTCCCTTCTCCGGTTCCAACCCAAATTTCTGCCGGGTTCTTTTGATTGATCGCAATTGAGCCAACTGATTGCAGAGGCGCCTCATCAAAAACAGGTTTCCAAGAGATGCCGCCATTTTCTGTTTGCCAGACTCCGCCAGAGGCTGTACCTGCAAAGATGATTTGTGGATTTTTGAGGTTTACATCAATAGCAGTGACTCGGCCGCTCATGCCAGCTGGGCCAATATTTCTAATTTTTAAACCTTCTAATTGGGTGACATCTATTTTTTGAGCGGGTAGAGTGATGGCTAAAAGTAGATAGAATAGTAGGTAGGATAATCTGGTGGTCATGTAGTTGTATTGTGTTAGGTAACTTTGTGAGGTGAAGTTAGGGAATTTTTGGGAGAAGAGCGGAGGTCACCTTATCTCTAATAATCAGGTGTAATAGATTATTGTAAGATTTGTTTTACCAAAGTTTCCACCATTTGTTTGATTTGGGGAGTAAGCTGTTTTTTATAATTTTTATTGGTCTGTTTATACCCCAGTCTGTGTCATTGGGTACTTTCTGCCGATTTAAATTTGTTCTTCTACTTCGTCTTTTAATTCATTGTTCATATTTTGATATTAATCCATTTCATGGTTGCTTAATATTTAGACTTAACTACAAAGCCACTCCCAAGGTAATATTCAAAACTGGCACAAGTCCAATATTTTCATCAATCACTTCTGCATCAAGCACTCCATCCGTCTCCGAATAAAAAGTCCCTTTCAAATTTCCAAGTGGAATACCTGCGCCCACTTCAAAACCAAAGAAGAAAGCATTCCGACCAGTTGTAACTCCAAATCGCAGTGCAGCGGCATCGACTTCTACTTCGCCTTTCAGGTTGTTGTTGTCAATAGAATTAACCTCTGTTTTTACAATGTTATTCAAATAGGAAGCTCCCAGGTACCAACCTCGTGCATATTTTTTACGGAAGTAATAATTAGCACCGACCGAATAATAACGATAGATAACATCTATATTTTCCAGCCCGCTATTGCCTTCAAGAAAAGGTTCGATAATGCCTGCAAAATTAAAACGACTAAAATCTCCAACTAAGCTGATCCTATTGTCTAAGACAGGTAATACGACTTCTCCATAGCCACCAGCAATAATCGGTGATAGCATTCGTAAGCCTAATCTAACATGGCGTACACGAGGGCGCTTGTTTTTTTCTTCATCTGCCTTATCCATCTCATCCCACTCTGCTTGTATACGTTCCAAACGGGCTTTGCGTTGTGCGTCCGTTTCTTTTGGTTTGTTATTTTCTTCGACCGTTTCCACTTTTCTTTTTTGTGGAGTTGGAACAGGTTTCGTCTCTCCAGCAACTAAACCCGTGTCCGGGTCTATTTTTGGTTTTGCATTATTGCGCTTAACTGTAGCCGTTTCATTTTCGATTTTATCATTCGGTTTTTGCTCAGTTTGATTTACACTTTTATTCTCATCCGTATATGGCGTTGGTGTTTCTACTATTTGACTATTATTGTTTGACGCAATCTCATCAGTAGCTTTCAAATCTCTATTAGGGACTTGTGGTGTAATGCTTTCATTGGCCTTCTCTTTTATTGTTGTATTCGTTCTATTTCCAGAAGGGATTCTAGAATTGTTAGTTTTTTGAGTAGTAGCATTCGTAATGTCGTTTGTATTCTTACTACTGTTAGGGATGGAAGTATTGGACTCTTTTTCAGTAATAGCCAATACGACTTCTTCCTGTTGTTGATCTCTTTGGTTTGGTTTGACAGTTTCAGATGTTACGGTATTGTTAGAAGGGTTAATTGCAAGGACATCTATTTCCTTTTTTCTGTTAACCTGAGTTTCAATTATTTCAATAGAAGGGGCAGCTTCCTGATAAATAATGGCGTATAATTCTTCCAACATGACATTTACATTGTTGTACTTTGCCTCCTCTAATTCATAAAAAGCGTCTCTGTGAATATTCCACGATTCCGCCAGTGTATCCGGTGAAGCATATTGGTCCTCAGCGCCAAAAGGATTGATGACCTGTTTGCCACCATAGTTCTTTTGTAAAATGATTTCTCCGTTTCGATCCGTTACTATGGCATCATAACTAGGAGTAATGTACTTCACTTGATATATGTATTGGCGTCGATCTACTTTTTTTCTATGGTATTGTTTGGTATCTAAACCTTCGAGAAAATCGACGCGAATATGATAATCTCCTTCTCCATTATTGACCTTTTGCCAATCAGGCCACTGGTCATTAATACTCAGACCTACAACAGGACCTAGTGTATTACCATGTTCAGAAATAATAGAATGGATTTCAAGACTATAAGTCGTTGGATTCTGTGCAAATAGCTGGCTGGACCATAGCAATAAAATTGCATAGAAGATTGGGGCGTGGAAGAATTTCATGTTTATTATAAGCTTGGTTAATACAGATTTATATTTACTTAATGTTTTAAATACCCTAATGGGAGTATGTATTGAAAAACTAGGCTTATAAAGATACAAAATGTATCCCGAGGTTTTGATTTAAACTTCTGAAAACAAGGCTGATTGTGGACATTTTAGAACTTTTAGAGGATTCTAAGGATGTTAATATATGCGCTGGTTTGTTTGAAATCTTCGGAGTTACCAGAGGAAACCAATTTAGTGAATCCGCCAGAATGTTTTATCTTTGCAAGATATAGTCAAATGGCGTCAATCCAATTAAGGACTATGTAACAATCAAATATTTAGAAAAAATACAACAATATTTTTACAAATGAAGGTGCTTCCATTTCTCTACCCGCTCTTTTTCCTATTCCTTGCCGTAAGTTGTCAAACAGAATCAAAAGAAGAAGGCAATAAAAAGAAAGCTGTTAATGAAGCACATATCACTGCGGAAAAGCGCGAAGCAGCCTCAAAAGATTGGCGAGGATTTTGGCCGACGTTCCAAAAAGCAGTAACAGAAGGAGACGTGGAAGCGCTGACAAATTATATTGAATTTCCATTAAAAGGGTCTGAAGTCTTTAACGATGGAAAGCAGATTAGCAAAGCGACTTTTAGTGAGCATTTCTCTAAAATATTCGATTCAACGGCCAGAGCAACAATAGCAGAAACAGATAACATGTCGGAATTCGCGACAAAAAATCAACAAGTAGCAGACCAACTAAATGTCCCTGCCAACAAGAAAATTAGAACCTTGATGGTGCTTTACATAACGGATGAAGGAAAGGAAAATCAGACGGAGTCCTCTATTACTTTTCAATTTGTGGAAGTGAGCCCTGGGACGTTTAAATTGTATTCATTGGTGGTTGCGGGTTGAGGTTTTGTTATATGGGGTTTCTTTCCCTTTGCTCTTAAGAAATTAACGGCAAAGTGCCCCAAGGGACGCGCAAAGTTTTTCTTATAGCGTATGAAAGCACAAAAACTCTTTCCTTCCTTTTCCCTTTGCGAAACCTTAGCGCACTTGGCGACCTTTGCGGTTACCTCCCCTTTCGACTCACTACTACCTCAAAATTAAATTAGCAATTAAAGCCAAGGTTGAAATCGCAGAGAAGACTACACCGATGGCTTTGGAACTCGCATCAAAAGACTTTGCTTTTACTGGTTCTACATACACAATGTCATCAGGACGAACGTAATAATATTCGGTATGCACAAATTCGTAAGTGGTCAAATCCAGATAAACAGTTTTGGTATTTCCATCACGGAGTGTACGTATTAGTTTTACATTTGTCCGACTGGCAAATTCTGTAAAATCTCCTGCCAAGCCAATGACATCCAATAAAGTTGTTTTTTGATTGTAATAATAGTGTACTCCCGGAGTGTTTACTTCACCGATAAAGGTGCAACGCATGTTAGCTAATTTTACAGAAGTAGAAGCAAACTTCAAATAATCTTTGTAAGCCGCATCCAATTTTCTTTTCAACTGGCTCACCGTTAAATCTTTAACATAGACGGAGTCAATTTCCGGAAGATAAATATACCCTCGATCATCTACGCTGTAACTATTGAAATAAAGCGCTGGAGGATCAAAACGAATTTCTCGTTGGTAAGAATTTTCTTTATTGATAAACTGCTCCGTGCTCCCTTCGTTTGCATTGATCTTGATCATCAACTGATCGTAAGGACGAATCAGGTGTGCTTGAAAAGGGTAAACCTCCGACTCAAAAAGTGTTTTACCACTTCTAGTCTCTTCCTGATTATCGGTTCTATTCAAAGTAACCAATTCTTTGTATTTAACACAGGATTGTAATTGTAAAAGGAAAATAATGGAAAGGAAGAGTAGCAGGAATTCTTTATTTATCATCTGTTCTTGATTTTACAGAGACTAAATAATAGGTCGTCTCTGTTTAGCTGTTCTTTTTATAAGTGTTTCTGTTTGTTTTGCCAGCGCTGCCCCGACCCCTAAAGGGGAGTTCCACGCGCAGGTGTATCGGAGGAAAGAGCTTGCTCTGATGACCTTGTGGATGAGGAGAAGGATGTTTTCTAGTTGGCTTTACTTGTTGTGTAACGGCATTTAACCTTAATTCACCACCTTAGTGGGCAGTTAAAGGTTGCGCTAACAATTTAAGTTAACTCAAGCCGGTATCTGCGTTTCTAAAAACCAATCTCTAAATAAATCTATCCCCGTTTCAAAAGGTGTTGTTGGATTATAGTTCAACAACTTTTGCGCTTTACTGATATTCGCAAAAGTTTTTGGAACATCACCGGGTTGCATTGGAAGACGATTGATGATGGCTTTTTTACCAAAAGAATTTTCAATGGTCTCAATCATCTCTGTTAACGTAATTGTTCTGTTATTCCCTAAGTTGATGATTTCATAAGGGCTATCTTCATAAGACATCGCACTCATAATTCCCGCTACAGTATCTTTCACATAAGTGTAATCACGACGAGTTGTACCATCTCCAAAAACAGGAATTTCTACCCCATTCATGATCTTCTTGGCAAACTTATGAATCGCTAAATCCGGTCGTTGACGCGGGCCACAAACCGTAAAAAATCGCAAACCAATAAAACGAATGCCATACAACTTAGAGTAAACATGGCCCAACAATTCTCCACTAATCTTTGAACTTGCATATGGACTAATTGGTTGTAATACATAATCGTCTTCCGACCATGGTACTTCAGGATTCACGCCATAAACACTACTGGAAGAGGCGAAAACGAATTGCTTGATCTCTAACTTCTTACTTAATTCCAACAGATTCTGTGTACCCAATACATTTACCGATTGGTACAAAACAGGGTCGAGAATAGAAGGACGAACTCCAGCTTTAGCAGCCAAATGAACAATTGCATCATATTTGTCAGTCAGGGCTTCTTCTAAGGCTGCATAATCTCTGATGTCCACTTCTACCAATCGCGTATTCGGATGATCGATATAACTAGCGACATTTGTTCTTTTTATCGACTCCTCATAAAAGGGGTCAAAATTATCCACGACTGTAACATGCCAACCTGCGGCCACCAATCCGTCTACTAAATGGCTACCGATAAAGCCAGCTCCTCCGGTTACTATTGCTTTTTTACTCATTAGAAAATATCTTAATTTATGTTCTGATTTATTTTAAGTACTTGGCCAGAATTATAAAAAATAAGCCGAATTAATTTTTGTCTTTGTACTTATATTCTCTTGGAATAGATAATTTACTCGAAAAGCTATGCCAAGTCATTCGTTAATAGCCGCATAAAACGAATGCAAACAACTAACTAGTTGATTGTCATGTAGTTGAGGGTAGTAAGAATAAATAAAATACTTAGTTAAAATTAAAGTCAATACAGTCAAATGTCCAAAGACATTTGACTGTATTTTATACGGTAAGGGCTGGTAGAATGTTGGGACTAGTTCAAAATACTGAATTTCGTTACCCTTTGCGCTGAATTCGTGCGCAAAGTTAGGAAATAAACCCCATTTGGCAAATCAGTCAAGGTCATAGAAATTCGATTCGAGCCTTTTTGAACATTGTTTTGCGCTTCAAAGAGGATTCGGCCATGCATATCTAAAATATTTAATACCGCGGGGCCATCTTCTAGCATATTGAAGGAAGCAGTGATGGCTGTCTTTGCCGGGTTTGGAAATACTTTTAAATAAGGAGAAATAAGCTTGTGTTCTTTATTAGAAAGCTCTTCACTATTTCTTTGGAAAAGACCTTCTTCTTCATTGCCACTCATGCCAAGAATAGTAGCACTGTCATATATATTCATACAAAGCTCCGCAGCTGCAGCATCGTCTTCCTCGTGGGAAATGGCCTGACGAAGTCCTTCTCCAGAAAGGATAAGAACAATTGGACTACTTTCATCAAAATCAGGTTGATTCACAATTTCCTGAATGATTGGGCCTATATCCGCACTACGCTGAGCAGGGCCTGAATCACCATTTTCTTCCCATTCTTCAGGAGACCAGGTAATACTTGTATTGGTCAAACTTCGGTTGCTGATGTCATTGTTGGATCTTGTGAAAGCTGCAGGATTTGGACTTAGCTGACCATGTATCGTTAGATTACAAGGATTGCTATTGTTGTCTTTATCTACGGTAAATTGAATATAGGCCTCTACAACGGAAATACCTTGTTGTAAATTAATATTTCTAAAACGGATTCCAACCAATTGTATGTCCCCTTTATCAGAAACCAATTCTAAATCAGAGCTACTAATGGAGCAATTTCCATTTGATTTTTCCTCCGCATCATCTGCATCATTAGAAACGCGATCACAGATTTCTATAGCTACTGGAGGCTGTCCGATACAATTACAACTGGCATTTATTTGATCGTTTATTGTAAGTGGATTGTTATCATTGCAGGCATCTCCAATGTTTGCGTTTAGCAAAGGGCATTGAAAAAGAGAACCTACACATTCACAGTTCGCATTAATAAAATCGTTGAAGGTACTGTTGTCCCCATCATTACATGGGGCTCCAATATCAGCAGCTAATAGTGGGCAGTCATAAAAAGTACCTATACACTGACAATTGTTATTCATGATGTCATTGTACGTGCCTGTATTGTTATCATTACATGGGCTTCCTGGCTCAGGGCCAAAGCATTGATCTTCATCATCACAGATGCCATCACCATCTGAATCGTCGAGGCTGTTAGTATAAGAAAGGCTTAAGACCGGAGCACTAGTACTGTTTTTGTCGTGAGATATCGCTACTCGGCGACCTGTTCCTTCTATGATGATTACAAAAGGAGTATTAATGGTATAGGTATTTAAATTTATTATTTCCTGCAAGATAGGAGTAAGACTGGGGGTTCGTTGAGCAGGGCCATTATCGCCTATGGATTCCCAATCGTCTGGGGACCAGTTGATACTGGCATTGGTTTTTAAACGAGTAGAAATATTATCCGAACCAGTAGTAAAGCTAGGGGCAAAAGTATTCCGCTCCCCAAAGATCACTAGGTTAGAAGGGTTCGTGTTTTTCGTTTCGTCTACTGTAAATTGGATGTTAGCATTACTAAGTATTGTTCCTGGCAGAATACCTGGGTTTTGGAACCGCAAACCAATCATTTGATCTGAATTGTCTCTGATGATTTCCAAGTCACTACTACTTATGGTTACGGAGCCATTAGAACGCTCTTCTGCATCGTCAGAATCCTGACTGATTCTGGAAGAGAGCGTAACTTCATCATTGGTAAGTAAACCACTACAATCACAATTATTAGTGATGACGTCATGACAAGTAAAAGGATTGTTATCATCGCAAGGTGTTCCGAATTGCAATTGCAAATCTGGACAATCAAATGGGGTTCCCTCACATTCGCAATCGGTGGTGACGATGTCATTGAAAGTTCCGGAATTGTTGTCGTTACAAGCTGTTCCAAATTGCGCTTGTAAGTTTGGACAATCGTAAGGGATACCTTGGCATTCGCAATTGGTAGTCACTCTATCGTCGAAAGTACCGCTATTGCCATCGTTGCAAGAAGCACCATATTGAGCAGCCAGGTCCGGACAATCATGCAAGGTGCCCTGGCAAGTACAGTTGTTGGTTATGAGGTCATTAAAAGTACCACTGTAATTATCGTTGCAAGCCTGGCCGGGTTCAGGGCTTCCCGGACAAACATCATCAATGTCGCAAGTGCCATCAAAATCTGAATCCAAGCAATTTTCCGCATCCATTGTTATGCAAAGTTCTGCTGCGCTACTGCCGTCTCCTTGGTCAAAAGATATTGCATTTCTACTCCCGATCCCTTCTATAATGAGAACAATAGATTGCTCAGAAGTATACGTTTCTTGCAATACAATTTCTTGTATAATAGCTCCAATGTTCACAGAAGTTTGTGTGGCATCTGCCGAGTTCCAATTTGGAGGGCTCCACGTAAGGTTATTGTTTGATTTTGGCCTGTTAGAGATGTCGTTGTTTGTAGTAGAAAAGGTATTGGTGTTAATACCCGTTTGCCCAGAAATGGTTAATAAACAAGGATTTTCATTCGCGTCGTTTTTAACTTTAAAGTTTAAAAATGCACTGGAAATAGCTGCGCCTCTCGGAATGTTGAGGTTGTTAAAACGAAGACCAACAATTTGACTGTCATTGCCATCTTCAATCATTTCAATGTCTCCACTGGTCAGATTAATGGAACCATTTTGACGCTGTTCCGCATCATCTGTTCCCCGATCGATTTGCACACAATTGGTAGTAGTCTGTCCTACTGTGATAAAATGCGTTGCTGATTTTTTAAACCCATCGTTATCTGTAGCAACTGCTTTGATGGTGTAACTACCAGCATAAAGTGGATGCCAATTAACGGCATAAGGAATATTGAAATCAGTGCCTATAGAATTCCCATTAATAAAGAATTCCACTTGAGTTACACTTCCTTCCGAATCTGTCGCATCGGCTCTGATATTAATGTTTTGTAAGTTAGGAAAATGCTGATTGTTTGCTGGGTTGGTGATCTCAATAGTCAATGGATTAATCGCTTTCAAAATGGTGAAATGATCTTCAATAGAACCATCTTGTAGCACAAATTTAAAGTCCATTTGATCTCCATTGACTTCCAAAGAAGCGGAGCCCAATAAATCCCTACCGATATAAGTAGTCGGATGATTGAGGTCTTCCTCCGGTTCACCCTCTTCCTTAGCGGCATTTCCCAGACAGACAAAGACAGCGCCTCTGTCTCCGTTCAGTTTGGTGTAGGGCATTTCCTCTGCCAAAATTCCACTACCGTCATCCACCGTCATTGTCAAAGTATCGAAGGTGTTGGAATCTCCATAATGATCCTTCACCAAGAAAGATCGCTGATAATTGTGCGTATGTCCATATAATACGAGGTCAATATTATACATTTCTAAAAGAGGTAGTACTTGCTCCCGCATTAAGATTTCTCGAGTGCCATCATCCGTTTCGTTATTATGTGCGCCAGAATAGATCGGATGATGAAAGTAAGCGATGATCCAGTCTTGTTGAGTATTCCCTAAATCTTCATGGATCCACTGAGCCATTTCGCCAGTAGGGCTAGTATCGACATCGTCAGAATTCAAACAAACAAAATGAACATTGGCATAATCGTAAGAATAATAAGCCTCTGTTCCAGACGGAGTTCCACCTGCTTCTCCGTTTTTTGGTAAAGTGAAAATATCGTAATAAGGACCGGTTCGGTCATCTTCATTAGTAGAGTAAGAGTCATGATTTCCCAAAGTTGGCCAAAGCACCACCTTGTTCATAATGTTTTCATACATATCGCTGAACAGTGCATCCTGATATTCACTTTGTTTTCCATCACTGTAAGCATTATCGCCAAGCATCAACATAAGATCGATATTCTCTTCGCCAAGGAAAGTCAAAAATCCATCTCTGGTATCCCTTTGTTCCTGTTGGCCTGTACCAGCATCCCCTTGCACCCATGCCCGGAAAGGGGTATCGGAACCAATAGCAGGGTTTGTTTTAAAATAAAATTCGGAATTATTACCTGAAAGGATACCTGTAGAATCTCCAACGGCATAAAAATAAGTGCTGTTCGTATTTAATCCGCTGAGTTCAACAGAATGATCTTCGGCAGTTCCGGGTGTATGTGCGGTCTGATTTAGGTTGCCAACAGCAGTTCCATACCAAACGATGCTTTCCGTTGTTTGCTCAGTACGCCATTGGATGGTGATTCCTCCAGTAGTGGCCTGTTGTAGATAAGGTCCACGGTCTATTTCAACTTGACCAAAAAGCTGGGAGCTAGTCAAAAAAAATAAGGATAATAGTAGTACATTTTGTAATGTGTCCTTTCTCATTAGAATCCGATTTACTAGCAACAAAAAAGACATCTCTTTTTGTTGCACTTAGGTTAATAGATTTTGGTAAAATATCTATACTGAATTGTATCGTCTTACTCACGTAATACGACATAAAGTCATACACAATCATTTGGTTTCGGAGTAATACAGTTAGCCTAGGAAAATGCTATTGAAATAAAATCGGTTCGGGTAAGAGATTTAACTACTTGGTTTTGTAACAAAAATCTATTTTAAGACAGGTTGAAAGCGAAGATAGTTAAAAGGAATTATTAGCCAAAAGAATGAAAGGGAAATTATTTTTGTAGCCTACCAAATTGTTCGTAATTTTGCAGCGTCCAAATACGTAATGTGCTGTCAGCTGAATCCAGTATATAAACACAGGTGTTGCGTATCTTTTCCCTCTCAATACCGTTTAATTTAATACAGTTGTTATTTATAACTCGGCCTCTCGGGGCAAAGAAGATTATATAGAGGTATGAATGGTTAATGACCATTTGACCAAAACTTAATCAAATTCAAGATTCCCATTATGACAAACAAAGAAAAAGATTTCCACGTCGTTTATCTCGGCGAAACAACATTCCCCATCGGCTTCGGTGCCATTCAGCGAATGATTATGGTGAGTAAAGCTTTGATGAAAGCGGGCGCCAAAGTAAATGTCATCAATCGTAAAGGTTCCTTCAATCCGGACAAACCAGTTGATGTTTCTGTCAAAGGAAATTTTGAAGGCATCGATTATATCTACACCTCCGGGACGGTCTATCGTCCAAAAGGGTTTTTAGCTCGAAACTGGCAAAAAGTAGTTGGCGCTTATAAGGAATGGTCTTATCTCAAAGAGTTGAAACGCAATGGAAAATTGGATGTTGGAATCATCTCCTGCTATGCTTTCGGGCAAGTATTGTTATATAGAATCTATTCAAAGTTACTTGGTTTTCCAATTGCCTATAATTATGTAGAATGGGCTTCCGCCATCGAACACCGTCGAGGATTGAAAAATAAAATCAATGATTACTTATACGACAAATGGTTGGTGCCTTCTATGGACGGAGCTTTACCCATCTCTGAAGTCTTAATTGAGAATTTCGAAAAAGTAGCACCTAGTAAACCAACGTTTAAAATTCCAATCCTTTGTGATTTTGATAAGTTCGATGTAGAAGCAAAAAAACCGGAGCATCCTTATTTCGCCTACTGTGGCGCGTTGGATTATGGCGAACTCATCATTTTCGTCCTAACTGCTTTTGACAATTTGAAAGACGATCCGCGTGTCGAATTACACATGGCTCTGGGCGGAGGAACCCAAGCAGATGACGATGGTTTGATGAATCACATTAAAAACATGAAGAAAGGAGATCGCGTGAAGATTTTCAAAAATGTACCACACGATAATATCCCAGATTTATATGCACCTTCCATTGGTCTCCTTATTCCAATGCGACCAACACTTCAGGATGCTGCTCGTTTCCCCCACAAAATAGGGGAGTACGTTGCTTCTGGAGCGCCAATGATTTCTTCAAATTTCGGAGAAGTAAAATATTACTTCAAGGATATGGAAAATGGTTTCGTAGCAGAGAAATACGAAGTAGAACAGTTCACTGAAAAAATGCAATACATCATCGACAACCCAGAAAAGGCACGTCAAGTGGGACAAGCAGGAAAAGAGACAGGGCTTAAGGAGTTTAACTTTCTGCATTATGGGGAAAATCTAAGAAATTTTCTGGAAAGTCTGAATGGCAAGAGGAAGACGCAAACGAAAAAGATGGAAGAGGTGAGCTAGTTACACTATACGCGACAATTGAGAAAATTTAAATCTACCCAATACTGTTTTTGAACCCTATAGAGAAAAGAGTAGCTAAACTCAATCAGAGTGCATATGAATTAATGAAAAGTTCGTGGTTCTTTTACGCGGATTTTAAACACATAGGCACATAAGAACACAAAGCCCTCTAACGCAAAAGTTCATATAGTAAAAATGCTACTCGCATTTTTTACATAGTCCACAAAGAAGAATCTTATCGCACAACATTGTGTTCCTTTGCGCTTCTTTGTGACCTTTGCGGTTATTTTTAACAAAAATCGAACATGAGAATTTTATTGATTAATGACAGCCTAATCCGAGGAGGA
>CAZDTI010000022.1:25980-37602 GCA_964508085.1 uncultured Saprospiraceae bacterium
ACAAAAATCGAACATGAGAATTTTATTGATTAATGACAGCCTAATCCGAGGAGGAAAAGAACGCCGCCTCATCGAACTGATTAAAGGGCTCCTTGCTCGTGAAGATGTTGTTATAGAATTAATCATTTTATCCGATCGCATTCATTACCCTGAAATACACGATTTGGATATTCCGTTACATCAGCTAGTGCGAAAACCAAAGAAAGACCCACGAGTCATTTTCCGAATTAACGACATTGCGCAACGATTCAAGCCAGACATCATCCACAGTTGGTCAAGTATGTGTACCATCTTTGCGATTTATGCGGCGAAGCGAACGGGAGCAAAACTGATAAACGCCTGTATCGCTGATGCACCAAGAAACTTAAGTATCTGGGGCAGTCAATTACTACGTGCTAAGCTAACCTATCCATTCTCCGATGTTGTTCTCTCCAATTCCAAAGCAGGCCTGGAAGCTTACGATGCACCCAAAGGAAAAGGCAAACATGTTTACAATGGTTTTGATTTTAATAGAGTGAACAGTTTGAAAGACGGAGCAGAAATTCGGGAACGTTTTAATATACAAACACCATTTGTGGTTGGAAAAATCGCTGCATTTCATGAGCGTAAAGATTATTACACTTATGTAGAAGCCGCAGTAAAGGTTTGCCAACAGCGTACTGACGTAACTTTCTTAGCAATAGGAGATGGAGAACTATTGTCAAAATGTGAAGCAATGGTGCCTGCGGAATTAAAGGACCGAATACTTTTCACTGGTCGTCAAAATGATGTAGAATCCATTATTAATGTTTTTACGGTTGGGGTGCTGAGCACAAATTTAGATGTACATGGTGAAGGTATTTCTAATTCAATTATGGAATACATGGTCCTGCACAAACCAGTAGTGGCAACAGTAGGAGGGGGGACCGCAGAGATTGTCTTCGATGGTGACAATGGCTTTTTACTTCCGGAAAGATCACCGGATGTCATGGCGGAAAAAATTAACTACTTGCTAGATAATCCAGCAGAAGCAAAGCGAATGGGGGATAATGGAAGGCAGTTGGTTTTTGATTCTTTTAATTTGAGGGATATGACGAAGAATTATGTGCGCTTGTATGAAGGTTTGATGGGCTGAGAAAAAATTGAACGATCTTATGAAAAACGGCTTGGAGGAATACTTCAGACCGTTTTTTGTTTTGGATGTATTTAGGAACAGAATATACAAGAATCCTCTAAATAGCGACTATGCATACTTACGAATATGCTAAAAATTGCATAGTTGACTACGGGTGTTTGTGCATATTGATTAAATTGCATAGCTTAAGCCAGTTACAAAAATCATCAGATCAAATCAAAAAGACCGCATGCAAACACACTACCGAACCTGCAACATCTGCGAAGCCCTCTGCGGCATTGAAATAAAACACGAAGGGGAGAAAATCATTTCCATAAAAGGAGATGAAAAAGATCCGCTGTCCCGAGGGCACATATGTCCGAAGGCAGTAGCTTTGCAAGATTTCTATTTTGATGAAGATCGGCTGAGAAATCCGCTCAAGAAAACCGCTGATGGATTTGAAGAAATTAGTTGGGAAGAGGCCTTTGATTTCACCGTTTCCAAAATAAAAGAAATTCAAGAAAAGCACGGCCATAATGCGGTTGCTACTTTTCTGGGTAATCCTAATGCGCATAATATGGGGAACCTTCTATTCCTCCGCCCATTCCTAAAAGCGTTAAAAACAAGAGCGAGGTTTAGTGCCTCTTCCGTAGACCAGATGCCACATCATGTTGCCTCCTTGCATATGCTGGGACATGCGATTCTAACTCCGGTTCCAGATTTAGATCGAACAGAATTTCTTATGGTGATGGGTGGGAATCCATTGGTGTCTAACGGGAGTATGATGGCCTCTCCGGATATTAGAAAGAGGTTGAGATCCATTCAGGAAAGAGGCGGTAAAATTGTTGTTATAGATCCTCGAAAAACAGAGACAGCACAGAAAGCAGATGAACATTTATTTATCAAACCAGAATCTGATGCAATCTTTCTTTTGGCTATGATTCATGTTCTTGTTGAAGAAAATAAAATCCGATTGAATCACTTGGAAACTGCGGTAACAGGTTTAGAAAAAATTAAAACAATAGCAAAGAAATATACACCCGAAATAGCGGAAAGCCTTACTGGTATCAAAGCTGAGAAGATCAGATCACTTGCGTTAGAAATGGCAGCTGCGGAGAAGGCTGTCCTCTATAGTCGAATGGGATTAAGCACGCAGACATTTGGAGGGCTTTGCATTTGGCTTTCCAATGTTTTTAATATTCTAAATGGAAATTACGACAGCGAGGGTGGGATGATGTTTCCAAGGCCAGCCATCGATCCTATTTCTTTTAGTCCCAAAAAAGGTAAACCGAAGCATAAGTCCATTCCATTATCCCGAGTGCGAAAGCTACCTCAATATCTTGGTGAAACCCCATCGGCCTCTCTCGCAGATGAAATAGAAACAGAAGGCGAAGGACAAGTAAAAGCATTGGTATGTATCGCCGGTAATCCCGTTCTTTCTGTGCCGAATGGAAAGAGAGTGGAAAAGGCTTTCGAAAAATTAGATTTTATTGTTTGCCTGGATATTTACCTTACGGAAACCAGTAGACAAGCAGATATTATTTTTCCAGCGACCTGTGGATTAGAAGTTTCACAGTATGACATTACATTTTTAAATTTAGCGGTTCGAAATATCGCTAAGTATTCTACTCCACTTTTTGATAAAAAAGGAAATACGAAACACGATTGGGAAATCCTAGCTGAGTTAACGGCAAGATTAAACGGAGAAGAAAATCCAGGAGTTACACCAGAGATGTTTATTGAGATGGCCTTACAAATGGGACATTATGCAAAAGAAGGAATCACACTAGACAAACTAAAGGTTCATCCTCATGGCATGGATTTAGGGCCACTAACACCCTGTCTAAAGGATCGTTTGCAAACAGATGATGATACCGTTAGATTAGCTCCACAAGTTTTTCTTGATGATTTGAATAGGTTGGAAGATTTTATAGAAACAAAGAATGCTAATGATTTATTTCCATATCAAATGATTGGTCGTCGCGTGTTAAGACAACATAACACTTGGACGCATAATTCCTACCGTTTGTCCAAAGGGAAAAATGAATGCACTTTAATGATTAATCCTAAAGATGCTAATCGGCTGAACATATCTACAGGGGAGTTTGTTTTAGTGAAATCAAGAGTTGGAGAAATCGAAGTAGAAGCGGAAGTTACCGATGAGATTATGGAAGGGGTCCTAAGTTTGCCTCAAGGGTTCGGTGCTGGACGAAAGTCAAAAATGAAAATTGCAGTGGCTCAAAACAGTGTGAGCATTAATGATCTTACAGATGATTTGCGGGTGGACCTGTTGACTGGAAATGCGGCCTTGAATGGAGTGCAGGTGAAGGTTTTGAAAATAGAGGAATGAGTATTTCTCTTTGAGGTTGGATATAAAAAGGTGCTTGGGCAAGGTCATTGATCCTGGTTAGGGGCGGACGGATTTCCCTTTTAGGGGGAGCAATAGAAGTATGGATCCGTCCACGAGATTTGTTTAAGAAGTCAAAAAAGGTATTTGTAATAAAATATTTGTCTTTAAAGCTTCACTTCGTAGAACTCCACAGCTTATCACTACCGTTTATCTAGACCCTTTTATACCTTTGTATAAAATATGATCAAACCATTAAACTTAATTAAAATCAATTCTATGAAGTCCTATGCCTATCTATTCCTTCTTTGCTTATTAATCGGCCCTTTGACCTTATTTGGGCAAATCGTTGCACCAAAACCTCCGGTAGACCAAATCAGAAGTACTGTTGTACCAACGCCTGGTTATTCCATTGGAGAAGCCACATTTGTCAATCCAATGGCTGATAAAGATGCTATTAATTGGAATATAAAAATAAGCCATAAAGGAGGTTTGGATCATGCCATTGATATGGAAGATGAGTTAGTTGTTTTAAAAGCGGAAAAGACTGCAAGTAAAATAGCAGCAGAAGAATTAAATGGTGGGCCTACAAACGAGGAAGAGCGATCTGTCGTCGGTGTAGAGCCTATAGTGCTTGCTACTTTTGAAGATGTAACAGATACTGGTACACCTCCAGATAACGATATGGCGATTTCTGACAATGGCTTTATCGTGTCTGTTGTGAATTCTTCGATGAGTTATCTGAACGACGATGGAACAGTCATTTTAAGTGATTACCCTTTTAGTAATTTAGTATCTGGTCTCAATGTTTCTAGTTTTCTTTTTGATCCTAAAGTAATTTATGATCCAGTAGCCGATAGATTTATTTTAGTCGTTTTGGCTGGAAGTACTCCGAACTCAAGCACTGTAGTTGTTGGTTTTTCAGTTTCTGAGAATCCTTCAGATGGTTGGAATCTGTATACTTTTAATGGAGCCGCTTTTGCTGGAAATTGGTTCGATTTCCCAAATGTTGGCATCTCTGCTCATGACTTGGTCATAACCGGAAATTTGTTTAATGCCAATGATAATTTCCAACAATCACTTGTCATTCAGATTGATAAATCCGACGGATACGCGGGGGTAGATTTGGATTGGGAATTCTTCAATAATGTAACTAATGGACTAGGTAATGATGCTTTCACCATTGTACCTGCTCCTCATGGTTTTGATGACGAATACGGTCCGGGGATGTTCATGGTGAGTAACAATTCGTTTGCAGGAAGCCAGATATACTTGTATGAAATTACAGACTCTGTAAACGCCAATCAGAACATAAACGTATTCACGATAAGTACGCCTTATTATGAAATTGCTGGAAATGGTTTACAACTCAATAGTGATGCTACAATTGGCACCGGTGATTGTAGAGTAAAAAATGCCTACTACGCAAACGGAAAAGTCGTTTTCTGTTTTCACTATGATGGATTTGGGGGCTATTCCGCGATACGGGTTCATCGGTTAGATGTAAGCTCTTTGTCAATTCAGACTGCCAATCACAATGTTCCTCTAAATGATATTGGTTATCCTACTGTAATTCCATTCGGATTAGATTCTTTAAATGAAGATGTTATGATTGGTTATTTACAAACAAGTTCCTCCATCTATCCACAAATTTGTGCCATCAGTTTAGGGGAGGATAATATCTTTGGGCCTCCTATTGTTGTCAAGAATGGTGAATCGCCGATCACTTCTTTAGGCGCTACAAATACTCAACGTTGGGGAGATTACTCTGGTGGCGGACGAAGGCATAACGCTACTTACCGAAGCGCTTGGTTTGTTGGTTGTTATGGACAATCGTCTGACTATGGTAACTGGATTGTTGAGCTTAGCGATGCTCCCAATGGACTACCACCTCTTGGAGATTTTGAAGGCTCTCCAAGAGTTGGCGAAGTTCCCGTCGATGTCATATTCAACGATTTGTCATTCAATGGTGTTGAAGATTATGAATGGACTTTCGAAGGTGGAAGTCCAGCCACTTCTACGGAAAGTAATCCACTTGTTACCTACGCTGATCCGGGAAAATACGATGTTACATTGATTGTTAGTAATGCTTTTGGTTCGGACACCATTTTCAAAGAAGAATATATAAGTGCTCGCCTTTTGCCACTATCAGATTATGAGGCGGATGTGACACTAGGAGAGGCTCCTTTAACGGTTAATTTCACTAATTTAGCTTCCAATGGGGAGACTTTCATCTGGGCTTTCCCTGGTGGGAATCCATCAACTTTTACAGGAGAAACCCCTCCACCAGTAGTATATGCGGAACCAGGCGCTTACAACACTAATCTTACCGTGGAAAATTCATTCGGTACGGATTTCGACGTTAGGTTAGAATACATCGTAGTTGAAGAGTCGACCAGTACCAGTAAATTAGAAGTCGATGAGCTCAAGGTATACCCAAACCCGGTTGTCGATGTTTTTTCTGTTTCCTTTTTTGTTCCGACAAGGGAGTTGGTGGACATCAGCTTGGTAGATGCAACGGGAAGAACCGTTAAGCATTTATTTCACGATAGAGCAAAAGGAGGAAACAATGTTTTTTCTTTCAATAAAAATGCGCTAAGTTCAGGTGTCTACTTTTTAATTATTAAAAACAAAGATCAAAAAATTATCAAAAATGAAAAAATTATTATTGGCCAGTAGTCTGGTTGTTTTGGCTTTCGGCTGGTCTTGTAATTCAAAAACAACTAGCAAAGCACAAACGGAAGAAGTTACTACGGAGGGTACTGTAATTCATACTCCAGGAAGTGAGAACCAAGCAAAATTGGATTCGTTGAAAGCGTTGAAGACGAAGGGGAAGCAGTAGGAAGTTGGAGGAGTCGGATACTTCGGAAGATGGATTCGGATGGCGAGTAGAAGAATGACATCTCGAACTTTGTTAAAAGAGATTTAATATTGGCGCATAAAAGGATATGAAACACTACTTAACTTTAAGCCTCCTTATTTTATTTAATACACTTTCTACAAGAGTGGAAAGTCAAACAAATAAGTGTGATGACATCCTGAAAAAAGAAATTATTCTCGGTGAGAATAGTAAATTGTTGGAAAAGGATTTTAATATTTTAGAGGGCTGTGGTTATAAATTTAATGACCTGCCGACACCATTAATTTCGATGGCATTGGTTGATGTAATATCCAGATTGAAAACTCCGACATATGGTGATTTAGCCGAAAAAGTAGAAGAGATAAGAAATAGCTCTGAATATCAAAAAGTTGAAAAAAATGGTATTGGATTGCTCGTTTTTAAGGTTGTTTTCTTCGCTTTGATCTTCAGTGTTCTCCTTTTTTGGGGTAGAATTTTTCTCAAGCAATATTTGGATGAAGACCTAAATGAAGAAAAGCCATTAGATCAATTAGATTAAAAAACAAAACTTTCATAGCTGACACTTATGGAGATTGATAACAAGTAAGCGTTTTAAAAGGCAAAACCTATACCGCTGTCCTTTGAGAATTAGATTTTTTATATTTTATTGGATTTACTACTTTTCAATTAAAAAAGCCAGACCCAAAAGGTCTGGCTTTTTTATAAGCACATTATATTGCGAACCAAGCGAAGTAATAGTCAACAGTTAAAGGTTAACAGTTAAATCACTTCTTCACCTTCTGCCCATAAGTATAATTCGAATACCCATACTTCAACGACTTCCCAACCGCATCATTAAACAATAACAATACATTTTTCAATCGACCAGTACGCTTCACTTTTTCAATACCTTGCAAGTAAGAAAACTTAGAAACATTTCGTCTTACGACAATCAAGTGCAAATCAATAAACTTAGAAATAAGCAAGTAATCAGAAACCAACCCAACTGGCGGAGAATCAATAACCACATAGTCAAATTCTTTCTTCGCTTCTTTAATCAATAATTCAAATCGTTTATCTGCTAATAATCGGTGTGGATTTTCTCCGTCGATCAAGTTGGCAGGAATAAACTTCAAAGTTGGTTCTTCTTTGTAAGAGTGAATGACTTTGTTTAAGTCTTGCTCATCTCCATTCAAGTAGTTCAATAATCCTTTAACTTTTACAGATTGACCATTGTACTCAAACCAAGAACCGCCTTGTGTTGCAATGTCTTTGGCTTCGCTGGAACTACCGTTTCCATTGGCAGAACCGTTTGCGGCTCCGTTTGCTAAGACGACCCTATCTGCAAGGTTTTTATTTTTCTCTGCGCCCATTTTCTGGAGCATATCCGAGTTTCTCAAATCAGAATCAATCAACAATACCTTCTTCCCGCTGGCTGCAAGATTGATCGCCATGTTCAGTGCACAGAAGGTTTTTCCTTCATTAGGTACTGTTGATGTTACACCAATAACGTTGTGATCATCATCAGGCAACAATATCTGCACGTTGGTGCAAACATCTCGGAAAGATTCTTCCACTTGCCAGCGAGAGTCCTCGGTGCTTCCAGAGAATATTCCTTTTTTCTCACTGAAGTGAGCTACGCTACCAACGATTGGAAGGTTGCTGTATTTTTCTAATTGTCGGATTTCCGTAAGGTCTTCATCATAAGGGTCGAAAAGAACGATGAAGAGGAAAGGGCATAGTAGACCAGCCATTCCACCGAGTAACATGATGAGCTGCTTTTGTGGAGCAATGGGTCCATTACCTTTTTTTCTTGGTGGTTCTAAAATCCGGGCATCCATGATTTTTTCGATCTCTGCAATTTCGGTTTTAGATAGCTCATTGCTTAAGAACTCATATTTCTTAACTGCTAGATCATACTTTCTTTTAAGATTTAGATTTAACTGATCATTAGCAGGAAGTATAGCTATGGAAGATTGTAATTCTGCGATTCTTCTATCTCTGTTTTCAGACTCCAAAAGAGATTTATTTATCAAACTAGTCAAGCTACCTTTCAGTTGATCTGTAGTCGCTCTAATCTGATCTCTTAGCGTACGCAAATCTTTATTCTTCTCTCCGAGATATTGAGATTTCTCAGTCAAATCTGCATAATATTCTTTTAACTGAACTAAATTCTCATTCAATAATGGATCTTCAATTCCAACAATAGCAGGAGATAAGATAGCATCAATATTTCCAGTGTCTTTAAGTGAAATCAATACTTGATTGAAGTAATCGACATCAAGATCAAATTGTTGTTGTTCCGTCTCTAAAGTACTGATTTTTTCAAGTGCGGTACTCGTTTGTACAGGAATGTCAAAAGTTTTAGTTCTACTTTGGAAAGATTCCAGATTTCGCTCTGCCTCTTTCATTGTCAAGGTTGTCTCTGCTAATGCTTTTTCCAAAACAGCCTTCTTACTATTTGCGTAAGCTCGTCTCGCATCTTCTTTGCTTTTGATGTAGTTCTTACTAAGTTGTTCTAAAAACATCAATTGCTTTTTCGGAACAGGACCTTCTGTTTGTAAGCGAATGACAGTTGCACTTAAATCGGGTTGGTCAACTTTTAAATCGCCTTTAAACGAATTGGCGATACCATCTAATGTTTTTAATTTGAAAAAAAGTTGTTTGTCCGCAAAAGCAGATCTGGAGGTAGCCGAGTTGTTAGGTTGAACAATAAAGTGAAAATATTCCGTTTTGACTGGTTCTCCGAATTTATGTGTTTGCTGATACTTAAACTCCTGTTCAACATCATGAGTGGTATTCGTAGCGGGATCAGAAACTGCAAACTCTTCTTCTTCAATTAATAACTCAAATTCTGTATCTGATTTAGGAATGACTTCAAAGTAAGCACCATATAATTGTGAACTACTATCTACTAATTGAATTTGGAAAGGAAATAAACCATATTTTTCTTTTTTACCATACCAGGTTCCACTGTAGTAATTGATGTCAAAACCGAGTGGCGCTACACTCTTCTTAATCATACTATGCGTCTTGATCAATGCAATCTCGTTGTTGAGGTTTTTCTCTTCCTTAAGTGGATTAAAATCAAACTCTTTACTCTGTCCAATCTTCGTTCGCGTCTCCTCCTCAATCATAATCGTAGTAGCACATTGATACACCGGCTTGGCAATCTTTGTATATAGATAGGCTAGCGGAAGAAAAAGGGCTAAGCTGAGTACAAATAACCATTTCCTACGAAGAATTTTCTTCAGTATAAACTTCAGGTTTACATCTGCGAAGGGATTTCCGTTTATATTACTTTTGGTGGCGTCCATCTTTTAAAGAATCTTTGTCTTGAATGATTATTTTATATCAAAATAACCGTTTGCTGTTCAGACACGTTAACAATGAGATTACAAATCCTTCTTGGGTTCTAAGTTTCAGATTAAATCTGAATGACCTGGATTTCTTAACCGAGAGCATGAAACAATCATCATACTAGTTTACAGAATATAGGTTTGTAGCGCCTTCATGGAAATGAATTGCCACAAAACATCAAGCTGGTAACGTTGAAATCGGATTCGGTTAAGGGTTTTCTGTTTCTCAAAGTAAGCTTGCGGACTCTTTTACAAATAAATGATTGTAAAGATGTCATCAGTTTTGGGACAATGTATGTTTAATCTGGCAAATTTAGTGATTAAATGGCAATTTTTCAAATGTTTGCGTTTTCTTGACGCTGACTTCCTTCTATCGCTTGGATAGGACATGTCTGATTCTGAAAGCCCCTCTGCGTATCACCCGCGTTAGAAGGCATTGAAGTTGAAGTTGCGCTTGAAGTTGTTACGCATCAAGATGATCCACTCCACTCACATATTTCGAACTCTTACTCAAACGGAACGGAAACAAATTACTAATCTGCTGTGCATCCGCGTCATTCTCAACGTCGTATTTCAATTCCACAATCACCTGATTATCAACAGAACGCCTTTGCATAAAAGAATTTTGATGACGTGCGATTCTAACAAATTTCAACTTCGTATCCAACGTCACTCTAAAGCGACGATCGGCTGATAAATAGTATTTTCTAAAATAACGATTGATCAGGGTAGGAGCCTGGTACTGGAGCATTTCGCGCACGGCACCGGGCAAATCCGATTGATCAAATATTTCATTCATCTGCTGCTGGTTGAAACCAGGTTCCAACGTAAAAGGTACCAACGGATAATGCCTTTTAGCACCCGCTAATCCTTTCTTTATTTTTATCTCCAGAATCGGTTTTGGAATGTGGCCAAACTGTTCACCATACCATCTGATTCTGAATTTATGTCGATTCTTTGCACCCACTACGTTGTCGCCATAATTTCCAAACTGTGGCGAATCGAAATAGATGTTATTGATATACCTTGGCGGAAAAGGAATGAAGAACATCGCCGGATGAGATTTAATAATAAATTCCACCGCAGGAGCGTCTGCACCTTCTACCAAAAATTTCCGTTCCTTTCGGTAAATTAAATCCTTACTTTTATTTTGTTCTTTTGCTGGCTTCTCCATATTTGTTTCCGTATAACAATTTTTTTACTTTAGAACTAGTCGTGTCAATTAGAATTCCATCTAAGTGGAACATCGACCCATCTTCAATTAAATACCAGTAGGGCTCTGCGTGACTCAATGCAATAGTGCTGTTCTTTAAATTAGCAGTGGCTGCACCGAATTCTGCCTTTTTCTCGAATACAGAAACCCCAATGTCGCAATCTTTAATCGTAACATTACTCGCTTCTATGTGCGATTTATCTTTTGATGTAAGCGCCAAAGAAGAATTTATAATGGTCACATTCTTAACCTCCATCTG
This sequence comes from uncultured Saprospiraceae bacterium, assembly GCA_964508085.1. Classification (GTDB taxonomy): domain Bacteria; phylum Bacteroidota; class Bacteroidia; order Chitinophagales; family Saprospiraceae; genus CALGLS01. Next base: position 37,091 of record CAZDTI010000022.1, read on the forward strand.
AGTATCTTCACCCGCACTCAATGCTTTATCTTGAACCAATTCCAAGTAAGTATCGCGAATGCTGATTTTCGTTCCAGATACATCTACTCCATCATTTCCAATATTGATAAATCTGGAATTCGTAACCTCACCGTCACAGAAATCACAATCAAATGCATCGGCATTGATGTTTTTAAAAGTGGTGTGATCCATGGTGAAGTTCGTTCGAACGATATTCAAAAAGTCATCTCCTTGATGATTCTTATCAAAAGTAGTATGGACAATATCAACTGGAGATTCGAAGAAAGTCATTGCACCAGGAATTCCGTAGCCGAAGTCTTTAGGGCAATTCAAATCTTTCATAATCGTATGCTCCAAACGAGAACGTTCTGGCGCTCTCAATACGATAAATCCACGGCTACTAGAATCTGAAGACATAATCATCACCGGATTCTTTTTTGTTCCAATACTCTCCACAGTAGCATTACAAATGATCTTCGCACGGTTCACCATGTCCAAAGTAGCTCCAGCTT
>CAZDTI010000023.1:0-37079 GCA_964508085.1 uncultured Saprospiraceae bacterium
CAAATCGGACATTTATTTATTCCTTATCCCTAACTATTAAAATCCATAAGATACCATATGCTAAAAAGCTACTTTTCCATTTTTATTTATTTATTAATTCCCTTCTTTTCTCTTAGTGAAATCAAGGAGGTCTCTCCTACTCCTTTTGAGAATAACAATTTTGAGAAAGAGGTTCTGGCGGAAAAGGTAGCCATGGAAAACATCTTAGATGAATTGTGCAAGGCTTCAGGCATGGACTATTCAAATAATAGGCAACCCAATATTGAAATAAAAAAGGGAGATTTTATCGCGTATTTCGATCCATTGTATTTAAATATATGTGTATCAGAAAGTGTTGTAAAATTTGCATTGGAACAAAAAAGTGAGCCACGTAAACATATTTACCTACAGGTTATAGGTCATGAGTTGGGACATTATATAATAGCATTGCAAAAAAAGAGAAAAGGGAATAGTAGTCATTTGATCGATTCAGAAGAAAAGGAAGCGGACATCTTAGGGATTTTCGTAGCGATGTTGGCTGGCCATACCGAAATAAAAAAGGATGTGCCCTGGATCTTGGATTCTCTGTACCACCGATTTAATTTGGTTAAAAGAATGAAAAAAAATCCGCAAGGATATTTACCCATAAAGGAACGAAGACAAATAGCAGATTACGCTATTAAAAGAGCTAGTCATTTTCATAAATTATTTCAGTTTGCCAATTATTTAACTGCTGCTGAGAAATACGCACCCGCTATTCTTATCTATGACCACCTATTGGGGTTTTACGATAGTCCCGAATTTTATAATAATCGAGGCATCTTAAATTTGCTTCAAGGAATCCAGGATAATTACTCTTCTGACAATAGATATCAGCGTTTCTTTTTCCCTATTGAGTTTGAATTGGATAGTAAACTAAGTCAAGTACGAAATGATGGAAAGAAATTGGAAGAGATAGATGATACCCTTTTTCTAGAGGCCATCTCTGATTTTGATTCTGCTATTCGCTTAAATAAAACAAAGGAAGGGTATTCCTTTAATTTAGCCGTTGCCCATATTTTAATGACGAAGTATGGCGATGCAGAAGATGTCTTACTAGAACATTGCCCCAGTGATGGACATATGGAGGAATTGTTCAGGGCAATTATTTTGGCAAGCAAAGGAGAAGGAGAAAATGATACTTTAGCCATGCAAAAGTTTAAGGAATTAGAGGAAGAGGAGCAGGGGGAAATAATTGGTCAACTGGCTCACCTCAACTATTTGGTTCTTAGTGGTGATGTTCCACTACCTGCTATTTCCGAAAAGAAATGTCCTGAAAATCTAGGCATAGAGATTAATGACCTCCTTACCTTTGATACCATTCATTGTGAATCCATCAAGGAAGATAGCCCGTTTCAATTTGGATGGAATGAGAATTATTTTGTCTTTCGCGAAAATGGAACTATCAGACTAACACTTCAAATACTCCCAAAATCATTTTCTCATATTCCATTGAAGGACTATATGCTATCCGAAAAGGGATTGAATTTTAGCATCTACGCTTGTAAGGATTCCTACGGAGAATTACGCATTATTCATTTGGGAGATGGAAATGGCGCTTTAATGATGACTTATGGTCGTTGAATATCAGGTATAACAGGTTTACAAAAACCTAAAAATGTACCATTAGATTAGAAATCATTTTGGGTATCTCTTTCACTTACAATATCTATGATCAAAAACTTTCTCTTTACTTTCTTATGCTTTTTTTCTCTGGCTTCATCTTCCATTTGTCAAAAGACAAATAGAGGTAAATTGGGGGGTAACCCAATAGCGCATATTACAGAAACGAAAAAAATAGCCATCCAAGGTTTTTATATAGGAGTTGATTCTACCGAGATTGATTATTTGCCTAATCTAGCCTATGCCAATAAAGACGCTTGGTTCATCAGTAATTTCTTTTCTACAAACTCTTTATACGAATATCGGAAACCTATTTTATTGACCAATAGAAATGCAACAAAATCAGCAATTCAAACGAAATTCAGTTTATTCTTAAGTGATTCTATTCAGGTAAAAAATACAGATCGAGTACTCCTCTTTTATGCAGGACACGCTCTAAAATACCATAACAACTATTACCTGGCGCCCTATTCAGCTGCCATATATGATTTTATTAATTCGATGATTTCTCTTCAAGAATTACAAAATGTTATAGATCAATTCACCTACTTTGGGATAGACGTTGTCTTAATAATTGATGCTTGCAATTCAGGAATATATCTCTTTCCTAAATTGAAGGACCAATACAATAATGAAGGAGAGGTCATTACGCTACTTTCTTCCGGCAAAAAAGAATTGGCTGTCGAAGGTCGACAATGGAATAATGGCCAAGGCTTATTCACCTATTATTTAATCAAAGGAATGGAAGGAGAAGCTTCTCAGGACAAAGACGACTTGGTTAATTTTAGAGAGTTAAGTAGATTTCTGGAGGATACCGTTGAAAAAGCGACAGATAAAAAACAAAGACCAAGATGTTATGCGGAGGACGAATATACCCTTATTTCAAAAATAGAAAATATTGTTGTTACTCAAGCTAATAAAACAGAAAGAGATTCCTTATACAACAAACCCGATGACTCTGCTTCGACCACTATCGAGTCCTCAATTCGTAAAAATGATCAAAGTTTTATCAATTCGATTAAATCGAAAGTGGACACTTTTAGCTTAATAAATGAACTTGATATATATAGAAGTAAGTTAATTGAAGATCCTTTTACTTTACCTAAAATTGAGCGAACGCTGGAAATTGAACGAGCCATCTCTACTTTATTGACCTGTGGTTTAGAGGAGCATGACCTATTTTCTCAATTGGAAGAAGACGCCCTATTGGTCAAAGGCATGGTCTGGCTTTCTTATTTAACAGATCTGGAGAAGGGAGAAGGCTTTAGAGATAACAATAGTCCTTCATCTTGTATGGATAATGAAATCACTCAAGAGGAACTACTTCAAAAGGCGATCTATTATTTCGAGAAATTATTAGCCGTTCATAAGGATAATTTAATTGGCTGGACGCTAAGGGCCAATTGTTATAGTGAATTAGGTCAATATCAGAAAGCAATAGAAATTCTTGATTCTGCGCTGCAGATTCGTCCTGATTATCCGAATTTCTATCTTGCCAGGTCATGGGCTTATTCAAAGAATAATAACAATAAAAAAGCTAAACGAAATCAGAAGTACTTTAGACGCTATGTACGAAAAATAATAAAGCCTAATATTTCAGATGATTTTAAACTAGAAAATTGGACTTCTCTGAAGCAACGGAAAATGATTCTTACCATAAAGAATAACAAAAAACCACTAAGTTATGACAATGTATACCCATTGGCTGATCGTAAATCGAAAGATGGTAATAGTCGTCTAACGAAGAGAAAACCTTTGAGGGCAAAAAAAAGTAACTCGCCGATCATCCAAGATTCAATACCTGTATTTTTTGTTTCTATCGATAAGAAGGGTAATACTTCAAGTGATGCTGCTGAAAGTCTCTTTTTAAGCGAGATGAAATTAAATTTAATTCAAAATGGAATCAGTATAATAGAACCTACTTTTGTAGAAAATTTATATATCAATCATAATAATAATCTCTCTGCGCTAAAAGTTACGCCCGATCATATTTTGGTATGTGAAATAAATTTTGACAGAAAAAGAAATATGTTACAAAAAAGTAGAGAATGGGTGGAAGTGGAAATAGAGGCAAACCTTATAGATTTAAGAACTGGTAAAGCCATTCCACTTGACAATGCGATAGGAGAAGGACAGGCCTTAAATACTAAGCTTGCTTTCGCAAAAGCCTTTAAAGAAGCGATCAGTGGATTAGCCAGCAGCCTCCGTGACCGATTTCGGGAAATTAAAGCAAATGATAGTTCCGAATTTTAATAATTGAGTTCTCTTTTCCTACGCCTAATTTAACGCCTGTAGAAGCACTCCCTTCCGAACCTATCTTCTTCACCTCATCCATCTTCTAATGCTAAAACCACTATAAAATAGTGGCCGAGTAAAATTCTTTATAAAAAATTTAAAAAAGTCAATAAGGTACCACTTTCTTTTTCGATAGAATGACAGATCAAATAATTCAAAAATTCTATCAACGTGAAATCAGTATTCAAAACCTTATATTTATCCATTCTAATTTGTTGTTTATCAACAAGTTGCAATCAAACTTCCAAGTCAGAAAATCTTCCTCTTGTTACCGACAAGTTTGAAGTAAATAAAATACCTGAAGATCAAATTTTATTTGACAGCATAAAATATTTAGTCAATAAGGACAATTGGCATGCGGCGCATAGTGCAATTATCCAGTTCAAATTATCCCATCCTGGCTCCCCTTTACTGGAAAAAGTAAAACAAATAACAACTGAAATTCGAAAACAAGTATATGCAAATCCAAAGAATGGATTACAAATAGAGAATCCAAACTACGAAAAAATAACAAATAAATTACGTAAGGAAACTGATGAGCTAAAAAAGCGAACGTTCTTCCATGCTAAGGAAGCAACGCCTTACATCAATGAAGATGCGGTACTCTTATACCTTGATATCCCTTTTAGAACCCCCTACTCTCCTATTCTTCATTTTTCTGTGCAGAATGTTTCAAAGCTGAACTACCAGTTGCAGTATGTTCAATTTGCCATTGATGGCATTAATTATCCTTATTTACCAACGGAAACATTTACCAATAAAGCACATCAATACCACTGGCAATGGTTTGACGACGAAGTGAAAGAAGATGTTGTTTTTGATTTAGTAAAAAAATTAAGCACTGCGAAGAAAGCCATGATCACATTATATTTTCAACAAGATTACAAATGGGAAAGAACAATTTCCAAACAAGAAAAAAATACACTAAAAGAAATTCTTATCGCTTATGATAAAATAACTACAATTTCTAACCAGTAGCGTTTATTCCAAAACGAAAAGACATCAAACCGTCTATAGGATAAACGCTAATAAATTTAAACCGACATGATCACTCCATTGCATGATGACATTCATCACTCCAGACACAGTATGGTACGAGCTTGCCAAAGAGCCATTGACCAAATTACCCTCAATTTACTTTTTGAATTTGGCACTCCTTTCTATCGCCAGGGAATGGTATTTTATACTGTTCTCGAAAAAGACTGTCCCGATTCTATTAGCCATAAGGCAAAATCTAAATTAAAGAATTTAATTGTACTTCTCGGCTCAAATGGGAAACAAATTGTTACCTGTTATCGCACGAAAAATGCAGTTAAATTTTTGCGAAAAAAATCAAAGGAATTGATTAAGCGGCGACGATTCTCGCGAAGACCGTAACGCTGTTTTCTAAATAGGAGCTTGTTTGAAGTTAAGTACTAGTTCAGCCTTAACTTCAGACAGGCTTAATTAAAATCACAAAAAAATACATCATGAAAAATTATTTCTTAACTCTCCTTTCTCTACTCGTCTGTTTTACTATTTCAGCTCAAAATAATATTCCCATCACCAATTTTGAACGACTCGCCAATTGTCAACACATTGACCTTTTTGATTCAAATGCCAGGACCTTCGGTTATTCTTTTGAAAAAAAAACAAAAGAGTCAAAATGCATCGTCTATGAATATGTAAAAACGGTTCAATCACGCACAAAAGACTTCAAGTTGTTTCTTACCTATATTGATTATGGCGACAAGTTTCCAGTTATCCGTTTTTATGGAAGTGCCAACGCACTTAGAGGACAAATAAAGCAATGGAAACAGGAATTACGGAATAAGGGATACAGGACAAATAGGACTACTTGTACAAATGATACCACGAACGACCTTGTGCTCTGTTTTGAAAACGAACGATATTTCGTCAGCATTCATGATATTGCAAGCCAAGAAAAGACAGGGACTGCCTATAATTTGAACAAGATTCGAGTATATCGGAAGTAAGGACTTTCTAAACTATGAGGTCGGATATTATGTTGGGTATACGGGATCGTTTTACCTCTGTGTCAACCCTCTCGCAGCCTTTAAATCCCTAAAGAGCCTACCCTGAGCCAGTCCGAACCGGAACCAGCCCGTTCCGGTCAAGCGGGCGGGCTTGTCGAAGAGGAAATCCGCCCGCTGACACACTTTATGAAACAGTCTAGCATATACTGTTGTTGTTATTTGAAACTGGACTAGAAGAACTTGCAATATTCTTCATAACTTGTATCTTTAAGAAGCGCATTTAATTTACAACCATGTTCAGAGCTATACTCTTCCTCTTTATCGTTGTGCTATTTCTACCGCTAGGAATAGCCCAGACTCCTCGTGGAATGAGCGCCCATGGCATCCCCATCCCTTTCGATGACAGCCAACAAAAAATTACAACTCAAGGATTCTATATTGGAGTTGATTCTTGTCAGGATTCTGCGTTTAAAGTCTTAAATTATGCAAAAAGAGATGCTCAACTGACAAAGGATTTTTTTGTCAGTAATGACTTATATGAGCATCTGCCCCCCTTCTTGCTCACAAATGGAAATGCCACAAAAAGCAATATTATCGGAACCTTAGAATTCTTTGTTGCAGCGGAAAAAATCCGTAGCACTCCCTCCGTTGATCGGGTGATACTTTATTTCGCAGGTCATGGTTGGGTTGCGGATGGAAAAACCTATCTAATACCAAATACTGCTACCAGAAATCTAAACTGGTCGACCATGATAAACATGGATGGACTTTATGACCACATCATTTTTCCATTGAACGCTATTGGTGTTGAAGTTCTGCTGGTTGTAGATGCTTGCTATGCCGGTCGCTTTCTTTTTAGCGATACAAACAACCATCAACCTCGTAAAGATAAAGCTGCAACCATTAAATTTCTGTCTTCTGATCCAATGCAACAATCTCAGGAATCTAAGAAATGGAATGGTGGACAAGGCGTATTTACCTATTTCTTTTTGAAGGGATCTGAAGGAGAAGCTGATCGCAATGACGATGGTCATGTTGATGAAAGGGAGCTGGGGAGATACCTTCAAGATTCGGTAGCTGAACGTACAAATGAGCGGCAAACACCTATGTTTTCTCAACTGAGCCAACGGGTCTATATTTCAAAGCAGAAAGTGCAGCAAATGGATTATGCAAAACAAGAAGAAGAAACCATTTTAAATCAAGAGGAGAAATTTGCACGAAGCGTACCAATTGGGAGGGTTAATTGGGGGCCATCTGTTGTGAATCTTGCTGAGAATCAGCCTGGTGCTATGTCTCCTTTGACAAATCAAAAAAATACTTTAAAAAAAGAATCTAATTCTTTAAAATTGGATATACCTTCTATTCCTCAAGATAGTTTCAAGCTCAACAGTACCTTACAATCAGATACCTTTAGATTGCTAAACGATTTGGAGCTTTTTAGAAATCGGTTGAATTTTGATCCTTTTAATTTGCCGAAGGTTGATGAACTAATTAAGATAAAAGGTAAGATTAAAAAATTGAAGGCTTATGGATTGCAAAAATATGAATTTTATAAGTTAGTTGAGGTAGATGAATTGAGGGTTAATGGCTTACTCCTGTTCGAATCTGAATTTGGCAAAAATGATAGTTCAAACCCATATCACGATGGCTCTGTCAAAACTAAACCAACTAAATCAAACCAAGAATCTCCTAACAGAAAGACAAGTCCGCTGGCCAAGCTTACTTTACCTTCAAAAATAAAATCTGACAAAAAAATTGTGCATTCAAAATCTTCTTTCCAAAAAAAGAAGACTTATTTAAAGCAATTTGACGAAATCCTAAAAAACAGCCCGAATGATATTAGTACCATAGCATTAAAAGCTAATACTTATATTTATTCGGATAAAAACTACTTGGCTATTTCAGTTTTAAATAACGCTATTATAGATCATCCCGATTATTCTATTTTCTATTTAGCAAGAGCTTGGGCTTATTCTAAAACCCAAAGACATAAAAAAGCAATAAATGATTTAGATACATTTTATTCAAAAATTGATAAGGCGAGAGAGCAAAATATGTTTGAACAAAATGAAAGACGTGATTGGATTACGGATAAACAATTCTCTATTATTCAAGAAATCAAATTAAACGAACATAATTCAACAAATTCAAAGAAAAAGATAGTAGCGCTTTTTGATAATTTGGATGGGGTCGATTTTCCAGATAAAGATATTTCATCTTTTAAGGAAGCTATAATCTCAGGTATAATGAAAACGCATACCTGTAGAGTTTATAATGAATCAGAAGCTATTGGAGAAGCAGAAGCTCTCATAAAAGAACAACTCAGAATGTCTCCTCAAGCTATTAACCCGGAGAGCTATTTTCAAACTCCAAACTACGTATTACAGCTACAATTTAGCAATCTAAAAAGCAGCCATAGTAAGAATAAACCTTTAACAGATACTATTCGGAAAGTAAATATTTCTATTCTACTTAATGCCAAACTGATATCAGTTGGAGATGGAGTCGTTCTGAATAACAAATTAATTCCAATTCACCAGATCAAATATGTTAATCAAAATTCACCAGAATATAACAGGTCCAATAATCAGTTGTTTTCTTTATTAAAAGAGAGGATTAGTCAAAGCTTAGTCAAAGAACTATCCACTTTCATGATAGAATCTTTTCCTCCTGAAATATTCGTAATAAAGGCCAGTGAGGAAAAAAATGCTAGCGCTAAATCTGTTTACTGTAAAACAAGTACTCCCTTAGAAATAGGAACGCTCTTGGAGATATTTACAGAAAAACTAACTTATTTAGAAGATCAAAAAGAAGCTTCTATTGTAAAACAACGTATAGGTTCTTTGGTGGTGACAGAATCCAAAAGTAAACAGATTATAGAGGGAAAAATCACCGAAGGTGGAACAGATATTATAAAAGCTTTAGAAGACAAACAAAGAATTAGTTGTAGTATTGTTAAGCCAGTAGACTAAAAATGTTATCAAATATTATTGTAGGGAATAAGCATCTATTCTCCCATCCTAAGAAATCACTCTTGACTCCTCAAGGGTGATTTTTTCATTGAATCAAATCCTTTCAATCTACAGCGCCATTCCCCCCTCCCATTTCCCTAACAATCATTTTCACAATTCCAAAAAAAAAGTAAAAAAACGAATAAGGTTTCTTCTCCCCAAACGATAGTTAGGCAAATTATTTCAATTACCCGTTCTAAAAATCGGAATCATGAAACAAGAAACCTGCTTATCAACAAGCTTTTCAAAAAGTATTACACAATTATCTATCAGCCTCGCACTATTGATCTTCATCTGTGCTCCTACTAACGCCCAAGACAGAAGTCGAAAAATCGACGATAAAAAAGGCGAAGTAAAAATCACTGGTTTTGAAATTAGTGGTGGAGGACGATTGGCAACCGCAGAAGGGAGCACCAGTCGCATTTCCAATATTATTCGTACCGACGAAGAAAGACGTATTGGAGGAAATGTATTCTCCAAGCTACATATTGAACTTGGCTCCAAATGGATAAAATTGAACCCCGAAATTTTCTTTATCCAAAACGGTACTCAACAAGTGTACTCCAATGTCAACATGCTCGGCCAAAGTGCCCTTGAACAAAAAATCAGATTGAACTATGCAGGAATCAGTATTCCTTTTTCTCTATTCGTGCCTTTCAAAAAAGACGTTAAGCTATCTGGCCTCGAATTATACGGAGGTGGATTCGCCGATTATCTAATTAGTGGATACTATAAAGAAAGCAATGGAAAAGAACAAGCCATTGACTTTGGGGAAGAAGAGCAGAACAAAATTGACTGGGGACTATCCGCTGGTTTGGGGCTGCTTTTCAATGGCTTTGTCATAAGAGCCGGATACGATAAAGGATTAAAAAACATTTCCTTCATCACTGCGACCAGTACTGGGGCTGCTTTTCAAAATAACATAAAGAATAGCGGAATGTATTGTGTCATAGGATACACTAAGGAGATTTGATCTTGCTGAATTAGAAAGCGCACTCCTCCTCAAACGCTATTCAACAGAAATGACGAAGTGCCCTATAAATACTAAAGCAAAAAATAATTAAAAATCGAGTAAGAATTCCCAAGCTATTTCGATAGTAAGGTGTAATCATTATTACATGATCTGTGAAACTGGCTTTCATAGGTTTTAAAATCTCTAAACTAAAAATTAAACATATGCCAAATTTAAGAAGAACAAATCCATTTGTAAAGGATGTCAATAATTCCTTTGAGCCCTCTAGTGACTCAAAAAACAAATGGTTATTAACCAGAAAAAAAAGATACGGAAAGGGATCTATTACCTTGCCTGGTCTTTTTGTAACAGATAAGTTTTCATCGGACAGAAACTTTTTCTTCATTGCTATTGTCGCCGAATTAGTTGGGCTCTATTTTATATGGCAGGCCAGTGGATATTCTAATACGTTTATCTATTTAGTCGTGGGTGCGTTTGTGGTAGACCTTTTTGCTGCAATTGGATTACACTGGTATCAGGGAGAAAAGTCGCTGTATGAAAACCTATTGTACCGTTTTGAAAATTTTGAAAAAGTAGAGAAATCTACGAAAACAGACAATTCTATTTGGGTGGAACCTAAAACTTATGAAGGTCCCAGGAAGAGAACGATTTGGATCGTTACCTCCTTTATCTTCATGGTGTTAATCGTAGGATTGGCTTTGGGGAAAATCGTACTGTATTATTTCTTACCACCAATGTCTATTGATGGAATTACCGTTGGAATTTTTCTGTCCTATTTATTCGTGGCTTACGTTCACATTTTTCACACCGGTTATTACTTAGCGGAGATCTGGGTGGATCACTTTACGTTTTCACCTGATTGGAGAAGCTACAATCGATTGAAAAATGAAAAAGACAATAAATACCTCACCAAGGATTATAGAAAGCATCCATTTAAATGTGCTATTGAATTAGTAAATGTTGCTCCAAATGGAAGACACTTTTTGGAGGCCATAGATCCAATTGCTAATCAAGGATTGAATTACCAATTCCGAACCTGGGGGATATTGACGGATGAGGATCTTCAAAAAATGATTGACGATCAACTTACAACGGAGGCACAATCCATTGTTGCTAAATTTGGTCATGACCTACAAATGGAGATACTAAACCGAGAGGGAGCTGTATTAGCAACAGCAGCACAAAAAGCGATTGCTTCAGCTCCAAACCAAGCAATGCCAAACAATATGCACACGGATCGTTTATTAAGAGAATCTGATGTTAATCAAAACCGAAATTAGAAAAATTTATTCAGAGGCTGTTCCTATTTTGGAACAGCCTCCATATCAAGCAAAAACATAAATCATACCTCATGAAGAAACTTACTAATAATACAAGCCTAGTTATTTCAATCCTTTTTTCCTTGCTTTTTACATTTGGATGTACCAGTGACGACGATTCCGACAACAGCAGCGGGGACCCCATATCTATGGATTTTTACGTAGACCAATCTTTCTATCCAGAAACACAGATGTTGCCGGAAGAATTTATAGAAATCTGTTTCCCATATTCTCAAGCAGTGGATTGTGGTACGGAAGGGTTTAGTGACTTTTATGTCGATGACAAATCTCAGCTTTTTCGTTTGGACATCATTCCTCAGAACATGAAGAAACAACTATTCCTCGAAAAAAATGCAGCAGAAAATCTTACAGGTGTTACGATATCTAAAGAATATGTAAAAGATAAACTGGGAGATTTTAGAATAAGTGAATCATTTAGATCTCATGGCTCTGTTACATTAAACAGAGACGATGTAGAAGTTTGTCTAACAAATAACAAAGTAAATACGAAAGAAAATGTAGTCTTTGTTTTCGCTCAATATGGAGATGCAAAAAGTTTAAAATTATTAGACAAGGTTTACCCGGTCATTAATTCTGTTGAAGCGCTTCGAGATTCTATTGCCAGTGCGCTATGCAAAAAATCTTATAAAAAAATAATTGTTTTATACGAACTTTCTCTTTTACAAAGTAGCAACTGTGAATGTCCGGAGTCTATTGAAAAAGTATGTGGAGATGGGATAATGTATTTAAATAGATGTAAGGCAGAATGTGCTGGTGCCACGGTTATCACTGATGGTCCTTGTACTGGTACAAAATCAGTTCTGGACGCTGTGACTTTTCAGGAAGAGGCAGAAGCATTTATAAGTATATTCTATGATTATTTAAATGAAATTGCAAAAGGGGTAGACAAAATAGAAGATGCATTGAACCTATTTGAAAATAACGGCATCGGCGTAACCGTAGAAACAAACAATAAAAACTCTGACATCATATTAACGCGCACTTTAGAAGAGTACCTACAATATCTGTTCGAAACCCCTGTGCGAAGAGAAGAAATAAAAATCAGAATAGAAGATTTGGTTTTTGATGAAGACCTCAAAATGGTACCAAACGGAGACATCCATGATGTAGTAACGAAAGGAACTTACGATCAAAAATATGAGCGAATAAAAATTGGAAAAGTAAATTTTGAATATTCCGATAGCACTAAAAAGAGCATCGAAGTAATTGCGAAACTTACAAAAAACAATGGCAGTGAGGAAGTAGTCTGGCGAGCATATCTCTCTCATATAAGAGTAGAGGAAAATGCGAATTAGAGCGTCTTCATTTTGGGGGGAACGTAAAGTTCGCCAAGCACACAAAGTCCTCAATATCAAGCTGTTATACTTTACGCTTTCAATTTGGACACCATTTATTGAAGATTCCCCGAGTTAAACGAAATGTACTTCATTGTTCTCTCTAAATTCTTAAAGTATCCCATAATCAATACAAAATGAAAATAGATTCTTTTTACTACTTAATGGTTTTCCTGGTGATTTCAATTTACCCCTTTTCAGTAGCGAGCGGGCAAAGTGAGGATCAACTAAAAGACATTGAGCAACAAACGGAATCTATTATTAAAATGTATTTCCATGAGGTTTTAAAAAATTCTGCATTTGATATGCGGGCATACCAAGAGAGTAAAAATATAGTGGTTAAAAACGACATTCTAGATCAAATAAGAGCCAATAATAAAAAGTATTTCTATGGCCCATCCGCCATTTTTGACAGTCTCGCAACAATCATAACAGGATGTAATAACAAATCGCCTCTTGGTATTAACAACCTCCATTCTTCTGAAATGAGCCTGGAACAATATTTCACTTTCAAATACATAAAAGGATCTGAGGCAGCTACTTACAAAGATTTTTGTACAACGAACATAGACCTGGAGAACAATAGAGTTATAGCAAAATTTAGGAGTAAAAACGAAGTAGAAAAACCCACAAAAAGGAAAAGAAAAAAGTCAGATTGTATTGGAGAAGAGGGCTATTATGATCGAATTGTCTATTTTAGTTTAGTAGAATTAAATAATAAATTCACCGTACAACTAAATCGAATTGAATTTGAAGATAAAGGATTGGACTGTATAAAACGGTCTGAAGAATTGTTACCTGCAATTTATTTTCTACCGCTTAAAAACAACCCCGAACCAAATCTTGAAAACTCCATTCAGGTAAAAGCAAAAATCGTAAATGTTGCTTCAAGGGAAAATATTCGTCTGCAAGTTAATGACGAGGAAATAACGGATTTTGAATTCAACAATGAACTACTCTCCTTTTATATCGTGCAAAATAACAGTCCTACCTTTATTGCAATTGAAGCAAAAAATGTGGAAGGCAGTAAGAACGTAAAAGTTCAAATTGAACCTAGTCATGAGCCTTACTTGGATAACAATATTGACAATAGTCTACTATCGGATACACTCACAATAACAGAACTCAGTACAAAGGATTCCAGCAGTCATTCTAGTGAACTAAATACGGCATTAGCTAAAATCATTACTGATAGTATTGAGCTTAGAAGAATGGGCCAAACAGTAGAGGATTTACAAGGTGAAGTTGACAGTTTATCAATCCTAACTAAGGCGCAAGGTCTCCGAATAAAATCTCTATCAATAGATAGTTTCAAGCTTTCAAATGATTTAGTAATCTTAAAGATTAGTACTAGAAGATTAAAAAAATCATTAAAAAAAGCCAAGGAGACAATTGTCGATTTGGAACAAGAAATCCATGATAAAAAAGAACAGGCACTTGAAGCTGCCAAAACATTATTGGTCCAATACGAAAAACTGGAGAAGAATATTGAAAATACTATTTTCGAATATGAAAGATTCAATCATAAGAAAACAATATTCTTTGGATTGAACTTCAGCTTATTCAACTCTCCAAGCAATAAAACCCTAAGCAGTAACAATAATGCTACAAATTTAAGTAAAACATTTAATGTCGACTACCCGGAAAGCAACTTCGGACTTTCGATGTACCACAACATTGGTTTTTATATTTCAAACCTTCGTTTCAAGAGAGGCAATACTCCTCGAAACAGCTATAGCCTTTTGGAGGTTCAACAAGCAACAGATAAGTTACGCCAAGAAAATATTCCTTTTCAAGATTTGAATTATGTCCGCTCTGGAAGTAGCTTGAGTACCTTCAATATGGGGTTTCACATTTACCCAAACATCGTAAATGGACTCTATTTATCCATTGGGCTTTCCAAATTAAAAGGAGAGGTTTGGGACTATTACGAAGGGGACTTAAAAGGACAACTCCAAAAAGAAAATAATCTGTATGTTGTTGACCATCGTCACCTCAACTTGGTCGGGCTCTATACCGGTGTCGCCTATGTCGCACCTTACTTTCAGGCAGAAGTTGGATATAATTTCCTGTATAAAGAATTCAATCTGAGTATAGGATGCAATTATCCTTTGGGATCTGCTAAAAAAATAAAAAGTCGCAAAAACAACCCAGGCCCCATTGATTATGAATACAATCCAAAACTCATCAAAATTACAAACCCTGATTACGAAACAGGAAGAATATCGCGTAACAACAGGAAAGGCAAAAAAACAGTGAGTCGTCTCAAAACAGATAATCAATCTGAATTGCGACGGAAGATATACAATGAATTAATCAAACGAAGATTAAGCCATCATGACCGACAGTTTTGTAACAATCTAATCACAAAAGACATTATTGAGCAATACATCAATAGTTTACCGGCGAATTGGTTTACAAACAAAACGGAATTTTATAATTACAAAAAGAAATTGCTCACTACAATTAAAGAGTCTTACTTCCTCAAATCAGATGGAGATGAAGATAAACCAAAGAACCATATAAGCAACAAAGGTAAGCGGATCATCTTACATCGTTTAGATGACTTTAGCAACAATGGAAAATTGACCAAAGTTTTTCAAGTCTTACGAAATGATTATATCAAATCAGCTCCGGTCATTCGATTAGAAAATGAACGACATGCCATTTTAAAAGCCGCTAAAGATGCTATCGAAGGTTTAAAAAAATCACAAAACTAAGGACCCCATGAAAAGTATTATAATTATTTTATTATCTCTATTCCTCTGTTTCCATATTGGTAAAGCGGAGACTAAGATCGACAGCCTTCCAGTCTTTACAAGTGACTTTGAAGTCCTTTCTTTGTATCCCAATCCGGTTGTCAATGGCAACCTAACTATCTCTGTATACTTACCTGACAACTTATTCTTGTATTATACAATCTACAATTCCCAAGGACAAAAAATTAGTACACAGGTAGCAGGAACAAACCATTTCCAACTTATCAAGGGGTTTCACGACATAGAAATTAATTTAAGTAATCTTTCCCTAACAGCAGGCATTTACTTTATTAGCTTTAGCAAAGGCAACGGCCAAGATTATTGTTTCTTAAAAAAAGAGAACCAATTAACGGGTGCTACTAATTTTAAGCAAGGCGAATTATTCTCTGAAAAATTAAAATTTCAAAGTTTCTTAAAATTTATCGTACAAAACAAATAAGCTTAGGACTTACCAAACGATAGTTTCATATCACGATTATTTTACTCCCTAAATTCGAAATAATAAAACATGAAACGATCAATTTTCAGCACCTTACTATTATGTACCGCCACTTTTACTTTTTCATTTGCACAACCTAATTTTAGCTTCGATGAAGTTCTAAGCTGGTTTAGAAGTGAAAAAAGAACCAATAAAAAAGTGAATGAGCTCTATACAAAATTCGCACAGAACAGCCCCATCTCTACTACCTTCGATGATGCCAAATACGAAGCAGACGTCCTGCAAGATTTTGAACCACAGCCACACGAGTACCAATCTTTGGCCTTGCAACCAAGCGCAGGAAGAGGTGCATACAAACTCAGTAGTGGTTTATACACCATGAATGCAAAAAGCTTTTGTTTGCGCGGATACACCTATGGACCGAGTAAAGGAGATGGCCATTTATACGCTCCGCTGAAAGGTAGACAAGCAAACTTCATAAGAGCCATCATCGAACGATTTTCGACAAAACCCAATATTGCTCAACGTGAAGTGCAAGTATTGTTATGGGCAATCATTGCTGGTGCAAATATGGAAACGATTGGAGATCAGTATAAAAGCACATTGTCCAAACTATTCACTCCGAAAGAATTGCTGACCTATTATGGAAAAGGGATAATAACAGGTACGGCAACAAAGTACACGCAAAAATTCAAGAAAAGAATGCTTAAGAAATTTGCACCTCAACTGGAAAAGATGATGGAGGCCGATCAAAAAATAAGTCGGATGGTAAAAGAAAATAAATCATTCAACGAAATAGAGAACATAGCCGTTCTCGCTGGTGTTGCTCCTGCTAAGGATATGATAAGAGAAGTTACTGCAGGTAGATGGTCTTATCTACCAAAGGAGGGTTACTTTATTCGATTTTTCCCAAGAGGGTATCCACAAACCAGAGTGGACATTTACGTCCCGTATGAAGGAGAAGTTCAAGTGGATAAAAACAAAAAAGTAACCGCTATCAGAAAAAATTCAAGAAGAGCGAAAAAGGTCACTTATCGTCCAAGTACGATGACTGCGATGCCTGCGAATAGATCTAGTCAACGAATTGGAATATCCTCCGTACCTGTTCGTCCAGTCAAAGACGAATACACCATCGTATTCTATGCTTTTGATAAAGGTGATAGACGTCCGGAATCAAAAGAAAACCCAACAATTGTAAAGTCTGGTCCTGGCCACATTTATATTGCTTTTGCAAAGAACGATCAAATAGAACAAGTAAAAGGCTTAAGTCCTAAGGATGGGGTTTTAAATATGGGCGTAGTCAATAGCAGAACAGATGAATGCTACCTCATGGGATTCCACCGCGATTTCTTGGCTGTTAAAGTCAGTGAAAGAAAATATAGAGCGGCTTTGAACATCAACCGATCATACTATTTTTCGCCGATTAGTGATTGCGTAAGTTACGGCGCTGAAGTAGCTCAATCCATTGGACTGAATACTCCAAATACAACTGACCTTATTTTATATCCCTATACTTATCTAAAGTATTTAAAAAGGAAAAACAGAGGTTCGGCCTGTAGTTGGTGTAATGATAAAGATGGATTCACTTGTCGCATGCAGTAGTAAAAACCTTTGCTCTCAATCTCCCTACTCTATCTAACCGCTAGGCAGAAAACTTGTCTGGCGGTTGGGTAGATAAAATTAACTTTAACGATCAAACAGGTAACTGCCCCAAAGCCTAATACATACCACCAACAATCCAAAAACTCCTCCTCTGTAAAAAAAACGACAAAACGCCCATACTCTACGCCCCCCTTATCCAGTTCTAACTCCAACATCAATATTATACCTAAACATATCTTCTAGGTATAATTCTAATTTCCCTGACAAAAAAATATTGGGTGCATGTTGAATACTTCATGCACATAAAAGTAATTGCAGCACTGTCTGTAACTGTAGTTTTGCAAAGCATTTTGCAACTCTACCTTAGCTTATTACCAACTTATCAAACACCCATGTACCATGAACCGAAATCTTTACAACTATTTCTCTGTACTTTCTATTGGTCTGTTTTTTCTCTTTCCATTCCGCCAACCATTTGATGCAAAGAACAATCAGCCTCCAAAAGACACAAAAATTTCTAACAATATAATCTCCGAACCTTTTCTCTGTGATGGAAGTTTT
The DNA here is from genome assembly GCA_964508085.1 of uncultured Saprospiraceae bacterium. GTDB lineage: Bacteria > Bacteroidota > Bacteroidia > Chitinophagales > Saprospiraceae > CALGLS01. The sequence goes on from CAZDTI010000023.1 coordinate 17,932, forward strand.
TATCTAAGTATTTCTACAGAATCATCAACAAGTCTGTACACCTTAGAAGTTGGAAATACGGTCAGTTTCAATCTGGTCGGCAGCTCTCCTTTTGATTATAACGGCATTACATTTAGAGCCTCCGACAGATACATTTATGCCAAGGGACCATTTTCTCATGAACTGTATCGAATTGGGCAAGGGGGCATCGCTACTTACGTCGGTCAACTACCAGGACTTTCTGAGGATAACTGGTACATCGCAGCTGATTTTTCTCCAGAAGATTATTATGTGGTCACCAGTAATGATGGTGGAGACAAAATTGCGGTCTATGACATTTCTAATGACACACCTAGCATAGTGGCCATCAATTACAAGACTTATACAGATGGTCATACTGGTATTGGAAATTTTGGAGACATCGCTTTTCATCCACATACGGGGCTTTGTTATGGCTACGATCACAACACTTTAAAACTCTGCCTTATCGACCCACTCACCGGAGGGATTACGGCTTTTGGCAATCCACAATCCCCGGAAATTGATGCCATCGGTGCCCTCTTCTTCAATGCAAAAGGAGAACTGTTTGCCTATGGCAGAGATGAATTCTATCAAATAGATCTAACTACTGGTGCTTTCACCTTACTCACCAATGGGCCACACAGTAGCACCCTCGATGGCTGTTCCTGTCCATATAACATTAGTTTCACAAAATCAGTGGAAGTGCCAAAACCTTGCAGTTCTGAACCACTCCGTTATACTTTTGAAATCATCAACAACTCTGGAACGACGCAGGAGGGAATTACCTTCACAGATCAACTGCCTGAAAACTTGCTCTTTTCTTCTGATCCAATTGAATTGTTAGGTGGTCAAATTAGCGGAGGTTCTGTAATTGACAGCGACTTATTGGAAATCGTCAATATGAGTATTCCTCCCGGATATTCCAGCTTTGAAGTGGAGGTAGAAATAGAGACTGAGCTGGAAGATTTGGTCCTTAACAACCAAGCCAGGCTCAAAGGATTTGATTCTTTTTTACCTTTTGAAATTCGATCAGACGACCCTGGCACTTTTCAATTTGATGATCAAACCACCGCTATTGTTTCAAATAACAACATAGAGCCGAGCGCTTCTTTTTCCGATTCTATCCTCAGTATCAATTATGGAGATTCTATCTTACTGGAACCCATTTTTAATTTTCCTCCCGATAGTTTTTACTGGAGTGGACCAAATCTGGAAACTTGTGCTACATCATGTTCAGAGCTTTGGGCCAGCCCAACGGCTACGAGTAGTTATAGCATTTTTGCCATTGATGAGTACGGCTGTAGCGCCTCCGCTGATATTCGAGTAGATGTTCTTTTTGACAAAGGCTTGTACATCCCCAATGCTTTTAGTCCAAACGGCGATGGCGTTAATGATCTTTTCACCGTTTACGGGAAGGAGGAAAATATTCGAATTGAAAGTCTTCAAATTTTCAATCGCTGGGGCGGGCTCGTTTTTCAGGCTTCAGATTTTCCACCGAATAGCGAGGTTGGCTGGGATGGTGTTTTTAATGGGCAATTGATGAATGCTTCGGTTTTTGTATGGCTGGCGGAGGTTTCATTTCCGAATGGACAGGTGGAGATTATGAAGGGGGATTTGACCTTATTGCGCTAAGCCTATTGCCTTTAAATAATTGTAAGTAATTGGACCTATAAAAAGATGCAGGCCAAAGTTAGCACTCAGACCTGCATACCCCAAAAAACCAAATGAAAACTTCTTTAACTAGTGGTATGAATCACCTCTAATATATATTTTATACTTAATGTGTTTGCAATTATTGAGGTGCAAATGTAAAACTCTACACACAAACCTTATGTGATCTAGATCACATAAAGAGAGAAAATAGCGATTTTTCGCAAACTAGGTAGCTTTTGACTTAATTTAGGGGAAGAGGTTCGGGAAGCCTCGAATGCCGTCAACTTAAGGAACTCAGAGGGAAGGCTTTCAGAACTTTTGCTCTTCTCTTTGCTGCCCACGAAGTTCCGAAAACCACTAAGTTGACGACATTCCGGGAAGCCTCATCCACTGACTATATGCTATTCCGGCAAATCCGTATCATAAGTCACTTCCACCATTTCAGGAACTTTCATTTCTGTACTTCCCAAACTAAATAAATTTCTATTGACCATAGCGGTGCCTTTCACATGGAGGGGATTCGTACTGGTCAGGGAAAAAGTACTTTTCATATCTTGACTCAAGCCTTTCATATTCAATTTCATATCGGCGGTATAAGTACCATCACTTTGTTTTTTGACATTCATGATGTCCAAAGTGGCAGTTGTGTATTTTTCGATATTGAAAAAATCAGGTGCTTTTAGGTGCTCCGTCAATCCGTCGCTTTTTTCCCAAATCGAAGTGATATCAATAGCTAAAGCCGCTTCCAGAGATTCTATTTCTTTCGCTGCATTGGTCTTAACATCCATTTTAGTAAAGTGCCAACTTTTAAATTCGCCATTGGCACTATAACGGTCATTGGCAGCTGCAAAAGTGATGGCCCCGCCTGTTACCATTTTCCCTGTCTTTGCGCTTTGGGAAGTGGCAGTTTCTTTTACTGTATTCTTAGAGGTATTACAGCCGAAGTAACTAAGGGTCATTAATAAGAAGAAGAAATAGAGATTGTTTTTTGAAAAAAGCATTTTAGGTAATTTTAAATTTCATGAATAATGGTAGTATATCTTTTGTTGGCTAAGTCCCTTCAAATCCATCTACCTTAATTTTGAAGCCCAAAGATAAATCAAAAGTATTAGTTGGGACTAATTTAATGGAATTAGAAATTACTTTTCAATCACATTAAAAATAATTCTCTGAATGGTAAACAAATCCGATTATAACTTACTCTTTTTGTTCCCTATCTTCGATTTTTGGAATACCCCATTTTACATTCTAACTCTAAACTAGATCGACCATTTCATGAATCCAAATTTCAAAGACTACCTTTTAAAAGTTACCGAATCTTCAGACTGTAAAGAGATTGAAGTCATTCAATCTTTGTGGAGTGATTACGGGAAGATTTCTCGTTATCAATTGATGGGCTCATCGCATAATAGAGTTGTCGTTAAGTTTATTTCACTGAATCAATTGACTGAGCATCCTAGAGGTTGGAATACGGATAATTCTCATAATCGAAAGGTGAAATCCTACGAAATTGAAACACGTTGGTACGAAGAATGGAATCAGCGGTGTACTGCGGATTGCAGGGTTCCAACATTTCTGGGTTCCTTTTCTGAAGGTAAAGACCAATGGATTATTTTGGAAGATTTGAACAGGAACTATCCATTGCGAAAATATCAGCTTGAATTTTCAGAAGTAAAAGTTTGTTTGAAATGGTTGGCAAATTTTCATGTTACTTTTTTAGGCCAAAAGCCTAGCGGTTTGTGGGAGGTGGGTACCTATTGGCATTTGGAAACGCGACCGGATGAATTTAAAAAAATTGAACATCAAGAGCTAAAGTCGAAGGCACATTTAATTGATGAGGCCTTAAACCAATGCGAATATCAAACGATCGTTCATGGTGATGCAAAGCTGGCTAACTTTTGCTTTTCCGAAGATGGTAAAAGTGTTGCTGCCGTAGATTTTCAATATGTTGGTGGTGGATGCGGGATGAAAGATGTTGCTTATTTTTTGGGGAGTTGTTTGTCGAGTAGAGAATGTGAAGTTCATGAAAAAGAATTGTTGGATTTTTATTTTTCAGCACTTCAAAAAGCATTTGAAGCTTCGAAATTCGATTTTGATTTCAAAAATTTGGAGGAGGAATGGAGAAGGATGTATCCTGTTGCTTGTACGGATTTCATTCGTTTTCTATTAGGTTGGATGCCTTCGCATCAAAAAATAAATGGTTATAATCTTAAGATGGTGAATATCGTTTTGGCAGGCTTGTAGGGGCTACACTAGCTAGAGGCTTATGCTGAGCAAGTGGAACGCATCGGAGAGCTAATGTTTTATTTTACCTGTCGTTTTTTTTAACCACACAGAGGCCACAGAGTGTTAGGGTGTACAATATGCTAAAGTAAAGTTTCGGCACTTTTTACGCGGATTTTAAACACATAGTCACAGTAGAACACAAAGCTCTTAATTCGCAATAGGACACGAAGAAAAACACGTTGTGTTTTTTTACATAGTTCACAAAGACCAAATTTATCAACAAAGGGCTTTCTTGCAGAGCTAATATGAACTATAAAAGACGAGCGAAGCTTGTCCTTCCGAACTTGTGGAGGAAAGCTTTTTGCTATGTGAACCAGTCCGAACCGGAACGGGCGGGCTTTTGCGGTAGAAGGCTATGTGCTCTTATTTGGCTATGTGTTTAAAATCCGCGTTAGAAGAGATACGACTGATCATATTGAAAATGCAAAAAGTACCGCAACACTCTATCGTCACATTGTACACCCCACCTCAGAGCGTATAGCGCAGTGCGAAAGCTATCTTCAAAGTAGGTCCTTTCAAACACTTTTCTAAACAATATTCTCCCCTTGTTCTGCTCTTAAAAGTGTAAGTATGGTTTCCAGTTTACCAGTGATTGCATCATTCTGTGCCTTGGCTGTTTTTAGCGCTTCTTCCAGATGAGCAATCTTTCGTTTGAGTTGGTTGGTATTGGTTTCTACGTCTTTGACATTATTGTCTATTCGTTCAACTTGCGTAAGAAGGTCGTTCTCCTCTTCCGTATTAAGTAGTGGTCGAGTATCATTTCCGAATCCCATCAAGGCCGGTCGTTCAACATAAGTTACCCGATGTAAAATACGCCAGGTTTTATTGGGTTTACTGATATTCACCTGACGCAATGCTCTGGCCTCTTCGTCATTACTAGCTAGCCATTCCGGATCAACTACATAATTGAAGAAGTCATTGAAATGATTGGAATTTCCTTCCAGGAAAAAACTGGAGAACCGATACCGGTCTACTTTTTCTCCTGGCATCAAAGGACGATCTTTGTGATCAGTGATGCCCCGATGTTCCATGCCCCCCATGTCAACATTGAGGGCCACTTCTTTGCTTCTCGATTCCGTTTTAGACATCGTGAGTTCCACTCCTACCCCCGCTTCAATCGCTAGTTCTATGGCTACCCCAAGTTTGAATTCTATGTCTGTATTCAGTCCCCCTGAGAAAGAGAAACTACCGCCGATGGAGTGAGAAATGGTGTTGGCAAAAGATTGATTTTGGATGTGTAATCCGCCATCAGCATCCCATACGTAGCTGTTTACGATGTTCCGTTTACCCGCTTTAATTTGCAGCGATTCCATTTTCTTTTTCCAGGAAAACATTCCCGTTTCACTGGCGCTGGAGCTGGCCATCCCCTGGTATTTATCCACCGACTTATTGGCCTTCGATTTTACTTCTTTAGTTTGGCTTTCACTATCTTCAGAAGCATTTTTTATTTCATCTTCCTTATTTTCCATTTCACCATCGCCGCTTGCATCACCAAGATCAATCGATGGTCCGGTATCAGAAGTGTCTCCAATTTCTGTGTTCAATGACGTTTCGTCTACAAGGCGGGCATTAAAGTTTTGGAAGTAAGCCTCCCGTTCTTTATCCATCCGCTCGATTATACTTTGCAACTTTGTAGCCTGATCGAGACGCATATAACTAGCTGGGTATTTCGAACCAAATTGAGCACGCATTTCTGGTACATGTGAGTAGAAGCGATCATCAGCGGCGTTGGTTCCCACTTGTCCGTCCAAAGAACCCGCTAAGGTATAAGAAGGATTCATTAAGAAGGTAATGGTGTTGATTTGTGGTGGTACATCTTTTACCGGAAGTATTTTGTAACTCACCATTTTTTTGGATCGTTTTAGGCGAACGATAAAGACGTCAGCTGTACTGGAAATGACCAATGCATAACCAATGTTTTTAGGAACAAAACGCTGCCCTAGATTTTCAAAGGCTGCTTCTTCTTCCTGGTATCCCCGAAGTCCGAGACTATCTGAAAAATTGAGTGTAGAGGAGGTACTAATTTCTGTAGCGTCTTGAGCACCATATTGGAAATTGGCGCGTACTCCAAAGAGGGATTCAAAACCAACTTTTTTCAATACCACTGCTTGCGCTCCTATTCCTACGGCTGAACCAATCGTCGATTCTGCCTCCGCTCCTATTTTTGCATCAAGGTCTAGTTCTGTATAAATGTTTTGAGTACGCTCCCAGGAGAATTCAACATTGTCCGCTACAGATAATTCTACGGAAGTCGCATCACTATAATCAGCTTCCTCTGTTAGGTTCTCACTTGGCACTGGTGGTGCTCCTTCGATGTAACCAAGTAGTGTCGGATCGAACTGGCCATTACCTACCCAAATATATTCGAGTAGTTCAATTCGCTTATTCGTCAACAGATGCAGTTTATCTACTTTTGGCGTCATAAAGGAGCGCCACATCATGGCTGTTTGCTTATTGGTTTCCGGGTCGAAAGCCACCGTTGGATATTCACTAATGATTACCGCATCTAATCCGATTGGTAAGTCGTTGGTGTATTTTACACGCGTATGGTGCGAATCGGAGGCCACCGTTTTCCCATAATTTTTACTGGCAAAATTAATGACTTTATGATCTTCCGTTATACTATCGAGGGGACAGTAAAGCATCAAACCATCTTCATTGCCGATGAGTCGACGAAAGCGCATCTTTTGAATATCGGACTGACTTCTTTGGTAATTCCATAATCTAAAATCAGCCATTTCTCCATTAAATGCTGGATAACTATTCATACGTTGTCCGAATGGATTAATCCCTCCCAGCGTCAAACTAGCCTCAAGGTTATTGAAGCTAAATTTTCTATCCTCATCAAACTGAACACCGTTGTTTAAAACAGAGGGGCCATCCCCTACCATTTTTCCATCAAAGTAAAAGTAAAGATTAGTATTATCTATGGCTAGAGCTATGTGATGCCAGCTGTTGTCGCTAATAGATTTATTTAAATCAAACCTTTCAGAATGACCAGATCCATGATCGTGAAAAAAATCTAGACGAGTTCCGTGTACCACTAAATATAAACCTGCATAAAACCTAGAAGTAGGATCGAATGCCGATAAATCGAATAAGGAATAAAACTGTGATTCTAAGTTTTCATTTTTCAGATCTTTGGCTTTAAACCAAAATTCTATCGTGTAATCTTCTGGCACCTGTAGTTTTTCTTCAAATCGAATCACATCGTTTTTACCATCAAAATAAACAGCATGATCTCCGGGGTGACCAATTGGAGCGGTAGAAGGCATCCAACGTGCATTCTGCATTTCGCCATCCATGTCTTGTTCCAGCGTGTAATGGGCGGCATGGTTTTTTATGACGTCTCCCATCCCTTCACTTAGCGGATAGTAAGCGACCAGTCCTGGTTCATTTCCACTCAAATAAGTACGACTATTTATTTCAATTTCCTCAGGACTTAGGAGTACATCCCATAAGCGCACTTCAGCCATTTTACTCACTTTATAATCATTGGTTTTTAAAAGATGGTCTTCATCAATTTCTGTGGGGACACCACCATTTAGGGAGTCTTCAGGATCAGTCCAAACGGCATTTCCGATACCTCGTATTTTTCCATTGTAGTTGAAACTAAAGTCTTTTAATAACTTTTGCTTTCCTTCATTTGCTTCTTTATTAAAGAAATTTGATCGAACATCTTCCCCCGCTTTTTTTCCATCAATGAAAAAGGTAACTGTACCTCCTCCCTCAGTCCCTGTACCTTGTACCGCCAGGTGATGCCAACCATGGGATAGGTCTTCCATATCAAATCCAGTTCCTAAAAAATCAAGTTTCACCTCTCCCTCTTCCGTAGTAGCGACTTGTCGATGATAAATTCCAAGCTCTTTAGTTACAATTCTTTTCACTCCTTGTACATCCTCAGAATGATTGTACACAGCCGCCGGACTACTTTTCATAAAATGGGAATCCCAGGCAACCAAACTCTGCTGATCACCTCCGATAAACAGGTGAAGGTCTTTCATCTTTCCATCTTCATCTATAGCACTGGGGAGTGGATAAGTAAACCAAAATTCTATCGTCCAATTTTCTCCTAATTCTATTGGTTCATTTAGCAAAACCTCACTTCGATCATTGGCCGAAAAGTCGAGACAACTTTTTACTGTTTCGGGTAACCACTGCTGGAAGGTAGAGTTGCGGGAGTCGGCTGTGGCATCAAAAATGGTTTGACGCATTCGACCATTGGTGTCAAAATAACTTAGGAGTAAATTGCCTTCACAACTTTCTATAATATTCAAACGGCTGGCTGCTTTAGCAAAACTTAAGTAAGCTGCACGGGAGACTAATCCATTGCGATCTTCCGCTAACTGCGGCATTTCATCCGGGATAAATTGATCCACCACCGTTGCATTAAATTCGTTGATAATCAAGTTGATTTTTATTTCCAACTCTTCCAGCTTGACGTTGATGTTATTCAACATTGTTTGCCACTTCGACCTTTCTTTAAGTGTTTTCAACTCATTACGAAGTCTATTAATAGACTTATCAAAATTGTCAATTATTTTTTTGGCAGAGGGAGTCATTACTTTTTTATGCCCTATTTCTATCTTCCATCGAGTCTTGTTGGTTTTACTTTTTTCATTGGTTACCAATCGGCCTCCATCATCCCACAGGTAATGAATCTTCAAATCAAATAAGTAAGCTGAGAAACCTCTTGCATTCCTATCTCTTATCTCTTTCAACTCTGTACCAAACGCTAAATCAACGCGGTAAGGATCAACGTTGTTATAACGAATCAGATGTGGTCGGGCACTATTACTTGGATATTTGTATCGATAGATATAATATCTACCTGGAGACATTTCTCTAAATTCCCACCAGTAATGTTTACCGCCGTCTTGAGCAAGATGTTCTACTAATACCGTGGTCAATTTCATTATACCAACATCAGCATCAGGTGGTGTGAGGTATCGGTTCCCCCAAAAACTATTTTTATAAATTTTACAATAATAACTTAAAGGGTTTTGATACCGTTTTTTTCGTGCTTCAACATTCTTACCAATCGGACTGTTGCTTCCTTCCAAAAAGCGAATACGGTCAAGAATCAGATTTTCATTGTTACTAAATGTTTTTAAGGTATTCAGACGAGCTTCTACCGTTTCTTTTTCACTCAGGTATCGTCGCTTCAATTGTTCCAACCGCGGAAGATCTCCAAGATCAACACCTGGATCGGCTAAGGAAGTTAAATCATCCAGTTTATCTTCAAAAGGCGCGAGACTGATGGAGTCGGCATAAAAAGTAAGCTGATGTTTTCGTACTTCCATATTTATCCAATCCTCTACTGCTCCTTCTACTTTCTTCAACCCAAACACTCGAAGTAAGCGAATGGTATCGGGCACCACAAACTGACAGGTGGCCTTGTACCAACCCTCCCCTTTTGGCTCGTTTATGACTTGTGACAAAAGTTTTTCTGCATCGAATTCTTCCCCTTCATCACTGTGGTTTTCTTTACCCCACAAATAAAACTCAAAAGCATTAACACCTCCTACCTCTCCTGGATCGAGATAAGTTCCATCCGCTTTTAGCAAACGGAATTCAAAGCTTTCTTCATACTTGGCCCCTTGAGTAACAGCGATCATTTCGTCATTGCGAAACATCTCGATGGGTTTATCGCCGAGTACGTAGCGACTCAAGGTTCGTTCGCTGTAATAAGGGTTGCCGAAGACTTCCGCATGCAATTTGTTTACGGTAAAGTCGATGATTTCATTTTTTATGATACCGCCCATTGGGTAGTAAACGGCGAGGTCGGATTCGGTGCCACGGAGTTCGAGGTGCATTCCATCACGTACCGTTTTTTCTTGAAGGGCTTTATTCCATATTTGCAGGTTAGAGAGTTTGCCTCTAAAGTTTTTGTATAAAGGACTCTCCTCTTGTGTCCCTCCAAAATAATAGCGCTCCTTCAATTTATGCGTTTTATAAATTGGACTTTTCACTTGATTAAAGGGCCGCAATGAATAAAGAGAATTCGGGTGAGTTGCCTTATTCGCAACAGCATAAGCTTCTATAGTATCTCCTCCAATTTTGATTTCTTTCTTTTCCACTTCCTCAAAATTCCAATAGCCCATTAGATATAATTCCAAACCCGACAGACGTTGATCTTTTTGAGCTAACAATTCTTTTTCAGAACGAGCACTCTTCCACAATCGAACTTCATCTATCTCTACATCGAAGGTCTGTTCTTTTCGCTCCCCTCCTATAATCATAAAGTTGAGCACATCATATACCCCTTCAAGTAGAATAACATTTAATCGGTTAGAAGTTACCTTCACTTCTTTGGTTACAAATCCTACATAAGAAATAACCAGTACATCATTCCAATTGGCTCTTAGACTAAAAGCCCCGTCAAAATCTGTCCATGCTCCGTTAGTCGTTCCCTTCACTAAAACAGTTACTCCAATTAATGGTCTACCATTAGCTTCGGTCACAAAGCCTGAAATATTCATATGTGCTTCAGAGTCTTTTACCATAATAATCTCAAGGGAGTTCTGCCCCCCAATGCTTCGTTCTTCTGTTACAAAACCTTCATAAATTATAGACATCCTTTCCCCTTGAGTTGCTGATATTGAAAATTTACCTTCAGGATCAGAAGTGGCAGTAAAGGTTTCAAAAATACCGGGTGTTTTGGTTTGTCTTTCAATAGTAACAACCGCACCTTTTAAAGCCTTTCCATCCTTGGTTTTTATGGTACCTGTGATCGTTCTGGGAACAAGAAGCTGTTCCTCTTTGCCGTCGATAAAAAGACTGTGTTTGTCCTGCCTAAGATTGTAAACTACGGCTATGTGGTGCCATTTATTATCATTCACTTTTGTAAAAGACTGATACTGCTTCTCTTCATCAATACTAAAGACAACTCGTCCGTCATTATCAATCGTCAATTGGCGTGTTCCTTTATTTCCATATTTATCATCATAAGCGGACTTTGAAATAAGCGGCCCACCTGATGAAGTTCTTGACCAACATTCTAAGGTATAATCGGTCTTTTTAAAATCAAAAAAGGCATTGTTTTCTGCGACCAACATCCCCTCAGGATTGCCATCAAATTGTAGGGCAGCATTTACCGTTGGAATAGGGCGACCCTTGACTTTTTCCTCAGCTACGATCATCCCATCGCGCATTAAACGAAGATTCGTATGTTGCGTTTTTTCATCAAAATAATAAGAGGCGGCATAGTGTGTCCACTCCGGTTTCATTGTTGTTTCCTCTTTGAGCAGTATTTGATCAATCGAATCAGAGCTGTCCTTCCCAATGTTGAAAGCGGCAGTCATAACTCCATCGACCAATAGCAATTGCAAAATACCATAATCATTACCCGCTATAAATTGAGTGCCATTCGCCAGGTCTTCGGGATATACCCAAGCGGTCACCGTACGTGCAGTAGTGAATGGCAGGGTGGCATTGTTTAACGGAAGTTCTGGTGTGAGCACAGCATCACCCACTGCATCAAAGTGAATGCCTCTTCGTTGTTTTGATTTTAATCGGATGTTGATGATCTGACTATTCGTCCATTTCAAGCCGATGGAAAAACTATCTTTCTTGATGTCCTGAACACCAAATACACCATCAATTTCTTCGCTACCGATCAGCTGCAATTGATCGCCTTTTTTCAAGCCATGTTTTGGAGAAGTAATGCGGATTGAATTACCGGCCATTTTACGATAGGAAGTGACCATACCGTCAAAAAGCAAGGACTCATTTGGATCTATTTTTTGTTCCCATCGTCCTAGTTTTATTTTTTCATCCCCCAGTTTATTCACCACCTCCTCTATCATAATGGTATTTTTAGTTGCTTTCACAACTTGATGTAAACCATTAAAATCTTTGGTGCCACTTATCTCCACTTCATCGCCCATTTCAGGTAAACTGTCAGGGTCAGTTTCAATCCAGACTTCGTCTTCCTTGCCTTTTGAAATGGCATCTATGACACCGGCTGCTTTGTCTTGGGCAATGCCTTTTATTTCATCTAAGGAATTGATTGGCAAAAGTATATTTCGGGTATAACTATTTAGTACATCTTGAGTTTGTGGATCGCCAATTTGAGAGAGGAAACCGTTCGTGTCTACAGAAAAATTCACGGCAAGTGCCATGTCCTCTTTACTGGTGGGGACGACCAACATTACTCGAATTTTGTCGCGCAACAATTGGGGACCAGCCTCTGTCATTCGTTCAAATTGCACATCGTATTTTGTAGCGGCAGGGCCCTGAGTAATAGTCACTCCGCTTTCCAAATAGAATTCTCGTTTTAGCAAACCAGCATTAGTTCCCTTATCACGAATATCAAAAAGTCCGTCCTCAGAACTGGCAATAGACCAGAGCTCCAGTCTCTTTGTTTCTAGATTGTAGATGAAGATATGCCAACGGAATCTGTCGGCTTCTTTAGTTGGTAAAAGGACCACCGTAAACCAGCCGTCCATGGTTTTTGGAAGGTAGGTTAATTCTGTTGATGGTTCCAGAAAATGTTTGTTATTTGCATCACGAAAATCATAACTGTCCATGACTTCCCTGCCCTTTTTGTCTTTTCGTTTGGGTTCAAAACGTTGTCTGCTTCGTTTAAATCGTACCTGTAATTTGGGTACCAGTTTATTTGTCATTCCATCTAAAACAAAACGGTCTACCGCGATTTTGCCATTTTTCTGCTGCCGGAAGATATAAATATGACTTAGTCCGGAGATCAGTTGAACCGGAGCTACGGCAGTGCTTTCTTTCGTTTGATATACCGAGCGAAGAATTTTGACACCGTCATTCGTACTGAATTCTTTTTTCTCATTATCCAAAACGGATTGATCCGCTCCTTGGTCAGGGATAGGGAGCAAAGACCAATCTTCCCAACCTTTTAAAGCTGTTTTATCATAATTGTCTTCGTGACCTTCTTGCCTGACGGAATAAAACAGAGTCCCGTCTTTGTCACAAACAACAATTACGATTTTGCCTTCATGATTAATGGAGTTGACGTGCTTAATTTTTTCGATAGGGAGTAACATGGTTGTTTTGATTTGGTTAATTAGAGTACAGTTCCATGCTGTAACAACATGGAATATTTTTATTTAATCATCATAAGCTTTATTGTCGATGGAAAAGAGAAACACCTTTCCTGGGGCAAATACTTTAAAAACCTTGAAGTTTTGTTTGTTGTTGCATTTCTTTGTAACATAATACACACGTCAAGTAAAACGATACCTGCGCTAAAGGTTGTTTAATTAATTTATCATAACCGAAACGGGGAACTGCAACGAGTCTAATCCAAAAGTGAGTGTATATTTTCCTTTTTCTAAATCCTTCGGAATGCCCACTTTATGGTCTCCACTTTTCTGATTCGTTTTTTTCAAAAGAACAACTTCTTTACTTTCATTCTCTTTCAAGATATTAAGACTGACTTCAGCCGATTTTTTTAAACTAAATTCCAAATCGTAATTAGCCTCTGCTGGCCAAATCCATTGTTCCTTTTCAGCTAGTTTATACTGTCCCAGCGGTAGCCCGGAATGATAACGACCCACAAAAAAATCATAACCGGTGTAAAAAGAATTTACTCCAACTGCTATAACTTTCCCATCTTCTTGAAAAGCCAAATCATAAATACTGGAGTACCCATTAATATAAAGTACATGTGTTCCTTCATTACCAAATGTTTTATCGAGTTTGCCATCATTGTTCAGGCGAATAATGGAATTATGATTAGTAGAATCTGGGTTGGTGTCGGCAGACTGACCGGCTAATAGGATTTTACCATCTGGTTGTATTTTAATTTTGTTTACCACGTTGGCAACTCTATCAACATTTTTAGTATTTATAAAAATTTTTCCGTCATTTGAAAATGACTTATCCAAAGATCCATCATCCGGGTTCAATCGAGCACAGGCAAAGTATCTCGAATTTTTATTGTCTGAAGTTTTAAAGCCTCCGACTACGATTTTCCCATCCGACTGAAGCGCAATGTCTTCAGCTCTGTCATCCTGTTTACCAAAATTAATGGTAACAAACCCAGTTCCACCAAAATCTTTACTCGCGTTCCCCCTTTTATCAAAACAGGCGACCAGAAATTGATTGTCTCCTTTTTCACTCCCTTCTCCATATAAGGTAGCTGAGGCATAAATACGACCTTCTGGAACAACACATATACCAGTTCCTTCAATATTAAATGAATACCCCTTGATGGTTTGCCTTCCACTATTACCAAAAGATTCATCCAGTGTTCCATCTTCCAAAAGACGAATTAAGAGCAGCGAATGTCTGCTGTTTTTAAGTGAACTTCCTGACAATATTAATTTGCCATCAGGCTGTACAGCTACGTCCTCGACCTTCTCCGATTCATTATTGGGTAGCATTAATTTACCGGTTCCATTAAAGTCGGGATCCAATTTTCCCTTTGGAGTGAAACGAGCCAGTACAATCTGAGAACGTTGTTCCGTTCCTTTCCCCTCCCGACAGTACCCTACTAAAAGGTAGCCCCCACTCTCTAATTGAACCAAATTAGAAAGCACCAGATCGCAATCAGGTTTTTCAGAAAAAGTAAATTTCTTTTTTCCTTTATCTCCAAAGCCGGTATCTAAGGTTCCATTTTTATGGAAACGCATAAGTGCAAATCCAAAATTTCCATCTTCAAGGCCTGTTCGACCAGCTACTAGTATTTTCCCATTTGATTGTACAATGACAGAGCTTGCCTGAGCCCACCGATTATCAGGCCCTCCAAAATCCTTGAGAGTATATCCTTTTTCGGCAAATGATGAATCCAAGGTGCCGGCTTTACTTTTTTCTCTTAGATACAACTCCTTTTTCAGATAGTCTTCTTGGACGATTTCAAAGGGAGTTTTTAGATTACCTGCAACAGGGTTTTCATTTACCGCAGAAGGATCTTGTTCGTCAGAAATTTCATCTGGTTTCCCCTTTGATAAAACGTCCCCATTATCTTGGTTAAATACAATCCATCCCAATAGGCCTACTAGTAAAAGTCCAACAATAGAAAATCCAATAAATTTTCCTTTGTTACCTTTTACTGGCAGTAAAGGTGTTTCTCCCCTTTCGATGTTATCTAAAAGGTCTAAAACGGCATCATTAATTTTTGCTTTTTCGAGGGCCAGGTCTTGAGCGGAGATGGTTCCTTTCATTTCTGACTGGCGGGCATCCTCTTGTCTTCTTTTGAGTTGAATAATAATTCGGTGAGTTTTATCCAGACCATTTTGCATGGCGTAGTCGTCTAGCTCATCAAGTGCTTTTACAATGGCATTTTTACTAATCAATTTCTTGATTAAACCTGTGTTCAAGTCTGTTTTTTTTATCATTTGGCTGAGGGTGTTTACGGGGGGTAAAGCCTTAAGCTTTTACTCAGCCAATATAGTAAAAATATAATACTCTGTAGAGTCTTGGATTAAACTTTAGCAAAAGTTCTGCTTACTTTTTGATAGAATACGATAAAATGAAATAGATGAATTTGTATTTTTTGGGTTAGCAAAAAGCACTTTAGAGGAGCGAAGTTCTACTTTGATTTCAGAGAATTGGAGAAGATAGGAGCCCAGAAGTGCACTGTTGCTTAATGGACTTTGCTCGGATTCTTAGATGAATAGATACCATCACGGAGAGACAAATGACTCTAGTTTTAGGATTGTGAATTCAACTTTACCAGTAATGTAATTTCATTGTTGAAAAATGGCATATTCCTTATTGGATCGAAACGCATTAGTCGTTCTTTTACAGAAGTTATACAATGCTTAGGGCAAACGGAAACAACTATAAAATTCATTTGAGAAGGCAACTAGAGTCGAGTTGAATCCATGTAAAACATAAGGGCAAACATAACACCAACTATCAACATTATTAGTATTACAAACCGATGGAAGTTTTTTGCGCCTCCAAAGAATTTCACCATATCGTTATATTCTTCCTCATTAGATTTCTTATTGATTTTTTTAACTTTTGGAGGGTTCTTAATTTTCTCAACTATTTCATATCCTTCTGTGGTCAGGTAATAGGTGTTTTCTCTGATTTCGTATTCTACCAATTCAAACTTTTCAAGTTCCTCTATTATTTCCTCTAAATCAGGATAGGTCGATTTGACTTCAACAAATCGGCTTTTCTTAAGATTTTCATTTTCTGAATCATGAATCTTAACTAAGACAGCGCCATGTGATTTTGTAAGTTCCAATTTAGATGTGTTTATATTGTTATTTTTATTCTACTTCTATCTGAATTAATAAGACTATTTCTGGATTGCAATGTTATTCTTTTTTCACACCTGTCAATTCAATTTCTCGCTTACTATCTAATAAATTAAAGCTTTTGTCGGATTCCATGAATTCAAAGTAAATTTCAAAAGGGAGTGGAAAAAACTCATTCTTGTTTTTGGGTAAAAGCTTCAACTTCGGAAAAACATCACTTTCAGTCATTAGCCCGTCGTGTTTGACATTAAAAGTGATATCAAACCCGTGGTCCGTAGTATATGTGCCTGCATACTTTTGTAGGTCAGTTTG
This sequence comes from uncultured Saprospiraceae bacterium, assembly GCA_964508085.1. Lineage (GTDB taxonomy): Bacteria > Bacteroidota > Bacteroidia > Chitinophagales > Saprospiraceae > CALGLS01. The sequence continues at coordinate 34,368 of CAZDTI010000023.1, forward strand.
CTTGATATCAATTTCTTTTGGGATATCATTGTCCCAATGCAAACCTTCGATGATTAATCTACCTTGAGGCATAATTTTATCTATAATCGCATTGGTTACATTCGGACCGTTATCGCTATTGACAAAAATAGCGATACCACTTTTTTTCTTTGGTAATAAAATCAAGGTGGTAGCAACACCTGGGTCTCCTCCATCATGATTTATTATAGTGCCCAAATTTTGAATATTATCATACCTAACCCATCCTAAGCCTTGTTTAAGTTTATTGTTTATAGATATTTGAGGTGCTATCATTTTTTTGAACGTCTCCTTCTCCAGAATTGCATCATTCATAAGTGCTTCACTAAAGTTTGCTACATCTTGCATTGAAAGTAACATATCATCCGCAGCATTAATTTTACTTAATTTGTAATCAAGATTGTGAAGGTTTCCCGCAGAGTTGTACCACTTGGCAAATCGTAGGGTATCTTTATCTTCAAGCCATCCCATTGTTGCATCTTCCATGTTGTGTGGTTTAAACAGTAAAGAATCTACAATCTTATACAAGGACTTATTGAATTTAGACTCTATTGCATGCCTTAATAATTCCATACCTTCCCCGGAATATTGAAACTGTGTTCCGGGTTTAAAATTAATTTTAAGTTTACCACTATCTTCATTCCATCTCCAATTTTTAAATCCGGCAGTATGACTTAGGCAATGCTTTGATGTAATAAGTTTTGCTAAGGAATCTTCTTTGATATCGGGATCCAAATAGTATTTATATATTGGTTCATCGAGATCCCAAACACCATCCTCAACAAGTTTCATGACAGTAGTGGCTACTATGGGTTTGGTGATACTGGCGATATTGAATATTGTATTCGCTGGTGCATTTCTTCCTTTTTGATGTTCCCCGTAAACCTTTGTTAATTGAACACTTCCATTTTCTATGATGGCAATACCAACGGCAGGTGAAGTATATTCGACCATTAAATATGGAATAAGCGAATCTAGTGTTTTTTCGTAATTTTTAATAAACACCTTTTCTAAAGGAGTATCATTTTTATTACTGCAGGATATAATTAATACTGCTAAAACAGCTAGTAATAAAGGTGTATATATCGCTTTTTTCTCAGAGGTCTTTATGCTCATAGCTTATGGCTCTTTTAACTATCCAAGATGTTTTTGTTCTTTCCCAAACAGTAATAAACTTTGAAGATTGAACCACTTTTCCATTATTGAGAAAAATATGAGTTCCTTTTTGTACGGCACCATAATCTCCCAATTTGTGAATAGAATGTTCGATTAACTTGCGGGTTACGGAAAAAGGTTGAGCGCATTTATCTTTGAACGAGGCATATTCTTTATCAATATCTGTATTTAAACCACTGCGATCATCATAAAATTCAATTCCATCAACCACTATATTTTTAAAGATTTCAAAATTGCATTTATTGAATGCTTCTTCAAAAAGTAAACTATCCATTTTCGAAATTTCTTCGGTAATTGTTCCTTCAACTGCTTTATTCTGTGAGAATAATGTTAGAGGGGCTAATAAGAATGTTAAAAGTAAAATCTTCATATTGTTTTTTAAATATTGTACAACATTATTCTATTCCTCTTATTTTCGACTTCCATAAAAAGTTCAACTTCATTTTCGTACGTTTAAGAGAATTGCAATAAATATTACCTGCTTTTGTTTGAATCCAAACATACGATATTTATTGCAATTCCCTCTTTTCAAGCTACCGCGAATACAGTATGCCTCCTACTCCATTTTAATAAATAAACGACGCTCGTAAGCCAAACCATTTCCAAAATGGATGTTATATGTCGCTGGTGTCAGTTCATCAACCGGGATTTGAAAATTTAAATCAGCTCCCTTTGTACCACTTGCAATGCCCGTTTTGACTTCTCGTCCTTCTAAGTCATAAATTTCCCATTCCAGCGTATCTCCATCCTTCATATTTAAGGTAACAGTCAAAAAACTGGACACTGGGTTAGGACTTAAAAGCAAACTTTGAATAAGCGGTGCCTCTACAGTGTTTACAATAGGTTCAAAATCTGTTATAATGCGAATCGTATGATCGTCAGAAACTAAAATGGTGTCGCCAGCTGGATTATGACAAGTACCATTCGGTCTTGTAAAACTGGCATTCGAAGCATCTCCATCTGCGTGGCCAGTTGTCCCTGTTCCTGCAATCAATTCCACATTTCCATCTTGATTAATTCGAAATAGTTTTTTTCCCGAAAAGGAAGGAACATACAAATAATCTCCAACCCGATCTACATACCCCATCGTTCCTGATGCAGGAACGGTAGCGAAGAGGCTCACCGTTCCATCCATATGGAGCCTATGGATTTTATGGTTATTCCAATTTGAAATCAGAAAATTTTCACCCGACCAATCAAAGATAATAGCATCTGGACCATTGATGCCGTTGTTGGAAACAAATGGCGTTACTACACCTGTGCTGAGTGAAAACTTGGTCACTTTACTATTCCCATATTCGGTAACATACATCAGATCATTATCTGTAGGATGAGCTAAAACACCAACTGGCTGATTGAAGCCAGAAGCGACAACGGTGTAGGAGTTGTCCTCATTCAATCGGCAAATATCTCCTTGGTTGATGGCTGCGAAATAGAAGTTTCCTTCATTGTCGAAACCGCCACCCGCCAAATTTGCAAAATCTGAAACAAGGGTCTGAACCGAGCCATCCAGAAAGA
>CAZDTI010000024.1:0-4271 GCA_964508085.1 uncultured Saprospiraceae bacterium
TTAGCAAAATTTATATCCTCCTTAAATGACTAAAGCAGCATCGAAACATTCCGATGCTGCTTTAGTTTATTGCAAACCAAGTGCTGTCCATTTTGGCTACTTCCAAAGAAATTTCCAGCTTAGATGGTAATCATCTAACCTCTTTTCTTAAAAGAGAAAAGTTGCTCTATAAGCGTAATATCCGCTTTGATATACTTTCTACCCCGTTATTCATTTTCAGGAAGTACAAGCCTCCATTTAAGTGCTTTAGATCAATCCGTTCCTGATGAATACCTTTATTACAGTCTGTCGACCATTCGCGAATAACTTGACCTTGAAGATTCATTAAGGTAAAAGCAACCGGACCATTTGAAAGCTGATTAAATTGAGCCTGTACATAATCTCTTGCTGGATTTGGAACTAAGTCAATAAAACCAAATCCATCCTCTGCCCTTTCTAAATAAACCAGTTCTGAAAGATCCTGATGTCCATCAAAGTCATTACTTCGCAATCGATAATAAGCCTTTGGAATGGGTTTGACATCCTCAAATTCATATTCCTGAATTTCATTGGAGAAGCCAACTGCATTGACATGCCCTATATCGACCCAAGCGGATTTTCCATCTATGGATCGTTCTAAAATATACATTTCTGTATTAAACTCAGAAGCCGTTTTCCAGCTTAGTCGATTGCTTTTTTCTTTTATATCACCAGTAAAAGAGATGAGTTCTACTGGCAATGGCGGTCCATCAGTCAGACTTAGTCGAACAGTCCCAGTAGCTGCCCCTTCTCCTGTCACATAGATATAATACGTAGCTGCTACTCCCGGTGTAAAAATAGAGACCGTAGAGCTATTTCCACTAGAGCCGCAGCTGGCATCATTATCATTACCACCCAGACAATCCATACCTGTCATACATGATCCCGTGCCTGTAATGCTGTGAATGCTAAGTTCCGTATCAAAATTTGTGAGCGGGTCGCAGGTCGAAATAGAATATAAGGTACTTGCTGCTCCTTCAAAAGTATACCAAATTCCACCTGAAGTACTGTTATCTACACCCGAACCACAATTGGAAGGGGAATCCGTAGATGTAGCAGTTAAGGTCGAACCACTTCCCGTGAACATAGTGCCTCCTGAGGTAGGTGTTGCTATCATCTCGGCAGAAGAGCAGAGGTCGTTAGCTGGTTGAGCTTCAGCCTTAGCCGGTAAGATTAAAGAAATAGCAAGTAAACAGAAAATATATTTACAAGAAGTAAACAAGTTTGAAAAAAGTAAGTGATCAAACAGAGTAGATTTTTCTAGTGATTTCATCGGTTTTCAATTATTCTTTAGCGGAAATTGTTAGGAAGTACAACCTTTTGTATTACAAGTGAGTTACTGCTTCAATATCTTTTCAGCAAAAAACAGACTGAAAATTATCTATGGATTATATCCTACTCGCAGAAAAACCATGCCTATTTTTTCAAATTACAAAATTGCTTCCTCCAATTGTTCTACATACTCCATCCAAGAGAATCGATGTGCTTGATTGATTAGTACTTCTTTGTATTGTATCCCTTGTTTAAAATCCCCGTGTACAGTCTGCATATGCGCCAGAAGTCCTTTAATATCTTCAGGTTGAAAATAAAGGGAGACGTGGCCTCCTACCTCGGGCAGGCTAGAGGAACTAGAACAAATAATTCTTGTTCCGCAAGAAAGCGCTTCGAGTACTGGCAAGCCAAATCCTTCATAAAAAGAGGGGTAGACTAGAGCTAAAGCATGTGAGTAGATTTCCACTAAGTCGGTTTTCTCCACAAACCCTGTTAAAATGATATCTTTTCGGTAAGGATGTATTTTCAATTTCGAAAAAAAGTTCTCCGTCTTCCAGCCTTTTTTTCCTACGAAGATCAGTAAGACTTTTTCTTTAGTTTGATCTCTAAACAATTGGTAGGCCTCTAAAAGTACCGTTAAATTTTTACGGGGTTCGATGGTTCCGGTGCAAAGGAAATAAGGTGCGGCTATCTTACTTTTGGTGAGGTACAGCTTTGAAGAAGTAGGACGAAAGTCGGTATCTCTCCCCAATAAAATGGTTTTGATTTTTGGTATGGCGAATGGAAAAAACTGTGTAAGGTCTTTTGAAGTATTTTCGGAATTAGAAAGAATAATATCTGCTTTTCGCAAAATTCGTTTAAGGAAAATGCGCTGCAATATTTGACTATGGAAGCGATGGTATTGCGGAAACAACAGTGGGGTTAAGTCGTGAATCATAGTGATTCGTTTGATGCGTTTTGGCAAATTAAAAGGGCCAAAATGAGCAGGCTCTAACACTGCATCTACATTTTTCAGTCTTAAAAGGAACGGTATGATAAAAAACAAACGGAGAGAGGCGAAACCAATTGGCAGTCTAATATTAGGTATTGCAATCTGAGTAATCGGAAGCGTTGGATCTTTTTTCTCTCTGATGAGGAGATATTCGTTTTTGGTGTCGTACTTTATCAGAGCTTCTACCAATTGTTTTGTATAGGTATGCACACCAGCGGATTGGTTGTCGAGTGGATCAGCTAGTATTGCGATTTTCATTTTATATTATAGTCTAAATAATTGCACTTTTTTCTTAGGCTTTCCCAACAATATAGGAATAGCTATCCCAAGAATCACCAGCTGCATTGTTTTTGTTGATTGTTATTACTTTTGCACCATTCTTAGTTAAAAATGCAACCATTTCCTCCACTGGAATCCAATACATTTCCATAATTGGGGCTTTATTCTTAGGTGAATTCGGTCTTAAAAATCGAGAAAGGCTTTGTATTATTTTGGAAGGGAAGCTATGATAAATTCGTGTTCCTCTATCTGGTTTAGATGGAATTTGAAATATTATAATTCCTTCTGGTTTTATAATTCTCAAAAATTCCTTAATATATTTTTTTGCATATTTCGGTTGCATATGCTGGAGTGTTATTTCTGAAAAGACAAAATCGAATTCTTTATTTTTAAACACGGAAAGGCTATTCTTTTCATTTAAGAAATAGGTGCAATTCTCTTTTTGATTTTTTTCATTGGCCAATTGGATCATAGAAGCCGCAATATCCACACCTGCTACCTTTTCGAAATGATTGGCGAAACCCTGAGTAAGCCGACCAACGCCACAGCCAAAATCTAAAGCAGAATGAAAGGAAAAGTCAGGATTTAAACGACCTAACCTTTTTACTACTTGATCAGCTCTCAAACGGCCACTTTCAAAAAATTCCTCTTCGTTCCATTTGTTACCTTTTTTGTCTGGATCGGTTAGAATAGCCCAGTATGGATCTTCCTTACCAAATTGGTCCCAGTTCTTTTTTAAGTCATTCAATTTCATAATTTTGCCCGCATATTGGTTATTTGACAGAGTCCTTTAGTTTTTTTATGCTAAAAAGCTAACTTTTCTATTCATATTCGTTTCCTTATAATAAGAACTTGTTTTAAAATAGCGCTTCGGGTCTACAGACAAAGAAACAAAACAAATGGGAATATATTCTCTATTCAAACAAAACTGGTCAGACTTCTTTTCAAATCTGAGTAAGTATAGATTCCTCCTTATACAGTTGGTACGGATCGATATTCTTGCGGGTTACAAAAAATCTTTTATTGGCATTCTCTGGATGGTTATCTACCCTATCCTATCTGTCATTATTTGGATTATTTTGAATAGCGCAGGCATTATTGACCCTGGCGAGTCTGCCATTCCATATCCCGCATATGTTTTGCTTAGTACTTCTATTTGGGGTTTTTTTATTGGTATTTATCAGACGACGAGTCAAATTATTCTGGGCGGCGGTCGAATGATGATCATGAATAAGTTTCCACAAGAAATATTGATGGTCAATAAAATCATTGTGCATCTTATTTTATTTGCGATCCCCTTTGTTATCAATATTATTGTATTGTTGCTCTATGGGGTTCATTTAAGTTGGACGAGTTTACTATTCCCGTTCGCTTTGATTCCATTATTACTCGCTGGTTTGGCACTTGGTTTAATGGTGGCAGTATTGAGAGTAGTGGCCGTAGATGTGGTGGCAGTGATAGATGAATTTTTGAAATTATTGATGTTCTTAACGCCAATCGTCTACACCCCAAAATTAAATATTAGCGGTCTTGCTACTTTTATTGAGTGGAATCCGCTAACTTATTTGGTTGGCTTTAGTCGGGATCTATTAGTGGCAGGGACTTTTTATGAAACACAAAGTTTTTTGATTTGTAGTGTTGGAGCTTTTGTCTTTTTTTTACTGGCATTTCTTTTTTTCCAAGTGCTTGGACCAAGGGTCTTAGAACGTTT